>NZ_JBITXM010000003.1:0-43937 GCF_044544705.1 Streptomyces sp. NPDC053541 | reverse complement strand
TACGGGGGGGGGGGGGGGGGGGGGGGGGGGGGGGGGGGGGGGGGGGGGGGGGGGGGCGCGGGGGGCGGGGGGGGGGGGGGGGGGGGGGGGGGGGGGGGGGGGGGGCCGCGCCCCCCCCGCCACGGGGGCGCGGGGGCCGCGGGTCGTGCTGCTCAGGTGCGTCAGTGCCAGTACTTCATGTCCGTACCTCCTCCTGCGGTGAAGGGCGTGCGGGCATTCACCATGGCGCGCGGGGCGCGACTCAGTGCCAGTACTTCATGACCTGACCTCCTCCCCCGTGGCGGGGCGCAGCGTCACCTCGAAGCGGTCGAGGCCGCGGAGGGTGAGGTTGCGCCGGTGGTGTGGTTCCGCGACCGCCCGTGCGCCGGGGTGGTCCGTGGCGAGGGTCCCGAGGACCGATCCGGCGAGCCGGATCGCCATGGACGCGCCCAGGCAGGCATGGGCCCCGCGGCCGAACCCGAGGTGCGGGTTGGGGGCGCGGTCGAGTCGCAGTTCGGTGGGATCCGCGAAGCGCCGCGGATCGTGGTTGGCGGCGCCGAGCAGCAGGGTGACGGGGTCGCCGGCCTTGAGGGTGACGCCGCCGATCTCGGTGTCGGCGACGCAGACGCGGGCGTCGGCCTGGACGGGGGCGTCGAAGCGGACGAGTTCGTCGACGGCGGTGCCGGGTCCGGCGGCGCGGAAGGCGGCGAGGGCGCCGGGGGTGGTGAGCAGGGCCGCGGCGGCGTTGCCCAGGAGCCGGGAGGCGGACTCGTAGCCGGCGTGGAGGACTGCGCGCAGGCTGTTGCGGAGCACGGCCGGCTCGACGCCGCTGGTGTCGGCGTGCGCGGCGACGTACGCGATGAGGCCGTCCGCCGGCGGGTCGGCGAGCCAGCCGCCGGCGTACGCGGCGAGTTCGGCGCGGGCGGCGACGGCGGGTTCGTGCTTCTCGGGCCACAGTCCGGCGTCCATGCCGTCGACGACGGTGCGGGACATGGGCACGAACCAGTCGAGTTCGGGGGCCGGCACGCCGAGGAAGGCGGTGACGAAGCGCAGCGCGAGGGGCTCGGCGAGTTCGCCGACGAGGTCGAAGGAGGGGCGCTCGGCGAGCCCGGCGAGGAGTTCCTTGACGTCCCGGTCGAGTCCCTCGTGCAGGGCGTTCCGGTCCTGGGCGCGGAAGCCGTCGAGCAGCAGGTGCCGGATGGCGGTGTGCTCGGGCGGGTCGAGGGTCTGGACGCTGAGCAGCGGCCCGGGGATGTCCTCTCCGGCGCGGCGCCAGTCGGAGGCGAAGCGGGTGCTGTCGGTGAGGACCGTGAGGCAGTCGGCGTGCCGGGTGAGGACCCAGGAGCCGAGGAGCTCGTGCCAGAAGACGGGGGCGGTTTCGCGCAACTCGGCATATGCCGGATAGGGGTTGGGGAGCAGGTCCGGACCGGCCAGTCGAAGGATCGGATCGACTGCCGCGGGGTCCTCGGCCGGTGCCACGAATCTGCCTCCCTCTGCACAGTAAGGCCTGGTTGAGGCCGTAAATGCTGTCGGTCGAGCGGAGCGGAACAAACGTTTCGCCGGTGGGCGACCCGGTTCCGCGGGCAATTCTCCGTGCTGATCGTCGGTGACGCTACCACGCAACTTCCCTGGCTGGTATGACTACCTGCCACAGATCTTTCCCACGCTTACGGGGAGTTGGCGGATGTCGGACCAGAGCCGGACGATCGTGCACGACGTACCCCTGAACGTCGCCCAACAGCCCGATCCCTACCCGCTGTTCGAGCGGATCCGGGAGCACGGGGTGGTGCAGCGGGTGCGGCTGAATCCCACCCTTGAAGTCTGGATGGTGACGGGTTACGACGAGGCCGTGGCGGCCCTCACCGACCCCCGGCTGAGCAGCAGCCCGGCCGGGGTGAACGGCCTCGCCGAGGAGATGGCGCACCAGGAGCGCACCAACGTGCTGATGGCCAGCATGCTGGTGGCCGACGGCAGCGACCACACCCGGCTGCGCAACCTGGTCTCGCGGGCCTTCACGGCGCGCCGCGTCGAGGCGCTGGCGCCGCGCATCCAGGCCCACACCGACGCCTTCCTCGACGCCTTCGCCCAGCGCGGATCGGCTGATCTGGTGGCCGAGTTCGCGCTGCCGCTGCCGATGGCGGTGCTGAGCGAGCTGATCGGCATCCCGGCCGAGGGGCAGCCGGACTTCGCCCGGCTCGCGGTCGGCCTCATCATGCCGCCGAACACCCCCGAGCGGCTCGCGAAGGGGGCCAGGGCGCGCGCCGAACTCACCGAGTTCTACGAGCCGCTGATCGCCCTGCGCAAGAAGGAGCCGCGCGACGACCTGCTGAGCGCGCTGTGCGCGGCGCAGGCCGAGGAGCGCATCAGCGACCGCGAACTCACCGCGATGGCCATCCTGTTGACGCTGGCCGGGCACGAGACCACGGCGAGCCTGATCGCCAACGGGGTGCACGCGCTGCTGCGCCACCCCGAGCAGTTCGCGACGCTGCGCGACAACCCGGAGCTGCTGCCCGGGGCGATCGAGGAACTGCTGCGCTACGAGGGGCCGGTGAGCCGCGGGGTGGCGCGCTTCACGGTCGACCCGTACGAGATCGGCGGGGTCACCATCCCGGCCGGCGAGATGATCATCATCGGGCTGGCCGCCGCCAACCGGGACCCGGCCCGCTTCGACCGCCCCGACATCCTGGACGTGACCCGCACCGAGATGCCGCAACAGCTCGCTTTCGGCCACGGCATGCACTTCTGCCTGGGCGCGCCGCTGGCCCGCGCCGAGGCGCGGATCGCGCTGGGCACGCTGCTGCGCCGCTTCCCCGATCTGCGGCTCACCGACCCGGACGAGGACCTGACCCGGCGCGAGGGCATCCTGCGCGGCATGGCGACGCTGCCGGTGAGCTTCACCCCGGTGCCCACGGTCGGCGGGAGCGCCGCCCCGGTGGCAGCGGGCGGGCAGGAGTGAACGGCGGCGCGGCCACGACCACCGGGTCCGCGGCGGCTCCCGCCGGGGGCGGCACCGCCGCCTTCGACGCCATCGCGCCGACGTACGACGCCTCGCGCGGCGGGACCGCCCGGGCGGCGGGCTTCGCCGGGCAGCTGGCGCCGCTGCTCGACCCGGCCGAGCCGGTACTCGACATCGGGGTGGGCACCGGGATCGTGGCGGCCGAACTGACCGCGCTCGGCCACCGCGTGCACGGGGTCGACCTGTCGCCCGGGATGCTGGCCCAGGCCCGCGACCGGCTCGGCGCGCGGGTGGCCGTCGGGGACGCGGGCCGGCTGCCGGTCCGTACCGGAGCGGTCGCCCAGGCGGTGTCCACCTGGCTGCTGCACGCGGGACCCGACCCGCGGGCGGTGTTCGCGGAGGTGGCGCGGGTGCTGCGGTCCGGGGGCCGCTATCTGGTCATCCCGGCGCGGGGGATGCGCCCGGCCGACGACATCGGGCGGATCGTGGGCGAGCTGGAGGACCGGCTGGATCCCGACGGCACCCGGCAGGACTCCCCCGAGCTGCTCGCCCCGCTGGCCGCGGCGCACGGGCTGCGCTACGAGGGGGCGCGGAGCGAGCGGCCCGCCGTCTTCCACGTCTCGCCGGAGGGCATGGCCCGCTCGATCGCCGACGGGCGGCTGTTCACCGGCGCGTGGCAGGTGCGGCCCGAGGACCTGGACCTGGTGGCGGAGGCCTGCGCCCGGCTCCGGGCGCTGCCGGAGCCGGGGCGGCCGCGGGTGCGCGAGATGGCCGACTTCGTGATGGTCTTCCGCAAGGCCTGACCGAAGCACGGCCCGAGCGAGCGGGGGTGGGGGCGGGCGCCCCCACCCCCCTTCTCACTGCCCGTGGCGCAGGGCCGCCGCGTAGGCCTCGTCGGGGTCGAGGCGGCGCAGCTCCTCGGCGATCAGCTCGGCGGTGGTGCGCACCTTGAGGGCCATCACCCGGTTGGGCTGGCCGGGGATGGAGAGGTGGGCGACCGGGCCCTCGGGGCGGTCGATGCGGATCTCGCCGTCGGGGGTGCCCAGGCGCACGGCCGTGACCACGGGCCCGTCGGTGACCACCCGCTCGACCGGGACGTCCAGGCGGTCGCCGAACCAGCGGGCCAGGAGCTCGGCGCTGGGGTTCTCCGCCTCGCTCTCGACGGCGGCCGAGGTCACCGTCGCCCGGGCCTGGTCGAGGGCGGCGGCGAGCAGGGAGCGCCAGGGGGTGAGCCGGGTCCAGGCGAGGTCGGTGTCGCCCGGTGCGTACGAGGCGGCCCGGGCGGCCAGCGCGCCGAGCGGGTCCTCGACGGCGTAGGCGTCGGTGATGCGGCGCTGCGCGAGCGAGCCCAGCGGGTCGCGGGAGGGGACTTCGGGGGCGTCGACCGGCCACCAGACGACGACCGGCGCGTCCGGCAGCAGCAGCGGCAGCACCACGGAGTCGGCGCGCCGGGCCACTTCGCCGTGCATCCGCAGGAGCACGGTCTCGCCGGCGCCGGCGTCGGTGCCGACGCGGATCTCGGCGTCGAGCCGGGGCTCGTTGCGGGCGCGCGGGCCGCGGCCGTGCCGCTTGATGACGGCCAGGGTGCGCGAGGGGTGCTCGCGGGATGCCTCGTTGGCGGCCTTCACGGAGTCGTAGGCGTGCTCCTCGTCGGTGACGATGACGAGGGTGAGGACCATGCCGACGGCGGGGGTGCCGACGGCCCGCCGGGCCTGAAGGATCGCCTTGTTGATGCTGCTGGAGTTGGTGTCCGTGAGATCGATCTTCATGACCGGCACCGGTCCCTTCCGTCACGTGCCCGCATGCGCGGCTCTCCCCTGCCTCTCCCCGTAGCGCCGGACCGGCTCCGGTTCTTCCCGGGTACGACGGTCCTCGGCCCCGTCCTGGTCCGCCGGGGGCCCGCGGGCTCCCGGCGGCGGATTCCACTGGTGGGTTCCGGAGGCGGATTCCTCAGACCGTCAGGACCAGTTTGCCCCGGGTGTGGCCCTCGCTGCTCAGCCGCCAGGCCTCGGCGGCCTCGCGCAGCGGGAGTTCCTTCTCGACGAAGACCGTGAGCCGGCCCTCGTCGGCGAGGGCGCCGAGGGTGGCGAGCCCGGCGCCGTCGGGCCGCACCCAGACGTAGTGCCCGCCGAGGGCGGCGGCCCGGTGGTCGGTGATGGAGGCCAGCCGGGACGGGTCGGGGAGGAGTTCGGCGGAGACGTCGACGGAGTCGCCGCCGACGAAGTCGAGGGCCGCGTCGATGCCGTCGGGGGCGACCTCGCGGACCCGGTCGGCGAGGCCGGGGCCGTAGGCGACGGGTTCGGCACCGAGGTCGAGCAGGAAGCCGTGGTTGGCGGGGCTCGCGGTGCCGATGACCCGCGCGCCGCGGGCGGTGAGGATCTGCACCGCGAGCGAGCCCACGCCACCGGCGGCGGCGTGCACGAGGACGGTGTCGCCCGCGGAGCAGCCGACCCGGTCGGCGGCCTGGAGGGCGGTGAGGCCGGCAAGCGGCAGACCGCCCGCCTGGGCCCAGCTCAGCGCGCGGGGCTTGCGGGCGAGCATGCGGACGGGGACGGCGACCTGTTCGGCGTAGGCGCCGTGCTCGGCGCTGTCCTTGCGGATGTAGCCGACGACCTCGTCGCCGGGGGCGAACTCGGTGGCGTCGAGGCCGTTTCCGGCGACCACGCCGGCGACGTCCCAGCCGGGGATCATCGGGAAGTGGGACACCATCAGCGGGTCGAGTCCGCCGGCGGCGAGCTTCCAGTCGACCGGGTTGACCCCGGCGGCGCGGACCTGGACCAGGACCTCGCCGGGGGCCACCTTGGGGTCGGGGAGCTCCATGAGGGTGAGCGCGTCGGCGCCGCCGTACTCCGGCATGGCCATGGCCTTCACGGGGTCAGTTCTCCGTCTCTCGGGCGGTGCCGTGCTCGGGTTCGGGCTCCCCGGGTGCCGCTTGCGCGGCGGCTTCGGCCGGGGCGGGGGCGGCGATGGCCTCGGCGCGGCGGTTGACGACGGCCGCGGCGGCGATCGCCGTGCCGAGGAAGGCGGTGGCGACCACCCACGGGCGGTCCAGGACGTGACCGGTGGCGTGGTCGAGGGAGAGCCGGCCGGCGCCGGTGACGCCGAGGGCGGCCGCGGTGAAGCCGAGGAAGGCGGGGTACTCGTAGCCGCCGCTCATGGCGAAGAAGCCGGACGGGTAGTGCACGGCGACGGCACCGGCCATGGCGCCCGCGGCCGCGGCGCCGGCCGCGGGGGTGGCGAGGCCGAGGGCGAGCAGCAGTCCGCCGCCGGCCTCGCCGAGCCCGGCGGCGACGGCGCTCTCCCGGCCGGGATGGAAGCCCATGGCCTCCATGGCCTTGGTGGTGCCCTCGATTCCGCCGCCGCCGAACCAGCCGAGCAGCTTCTGGGTGCCGTGTGCGGCGAGGACGGCGCCGGTGCCGACTCGCAGCACGAGGAGCCCGAGGTCGCGTCGGTTGAAAGCGGTCATGTCGTCTCCCGGTGGGACGGGGGTGCGGCGGGTGCGCGCGCCCTGCACTCTCGTCCTCCACTGTGCGCCGTTCCGCCCGGGACCGCCGGTGGACGGGTGCCGCACTCGTCCATACAGGTCATCTTTTGCGGCGTTCGTCCCGTGCTGCTTGAGTGAGGACGCTGTGACGGCCCGCGTCGGGCCGGCCCGACGAGAGTGGGGACGCATGACCACCGATTCCGCCGAGACCACCGATCCGGCCGGGGCCGTCGGCCCCGCCGAGGCCGAGGCGCTGCGCGCCCGGGTCCGGGAGCTGATGCCGCGGGCCAAGGAGGACCTGACCCGGCTGGTCGCGCTGCGCTCGGTCGCCGACCCCCGGCAGTTCCCGCCGGAGGAGTGCGCCGCGACCGCGGACTACCTGGTCCGGGCGTTCACGGAGGCCGGGCTGCGCGACATGCGCCGGGTGACCACGCCGGACGGCACGGACGCGGTGGTCGGGCACGCCCCGGGCCCCGAGGGCGCGCCGACGGTGCTGCTCTACTGCCACTACGACGTGCAGCCGCCGCTCGACGACGCGGCCTGGCGCACCCCGCCCTTCGAGCTGACCGAGCGGGACGGGCGCTGGTACGGGCGGGGCACCGCCGACTGCAAGGGCAACATCGCCATGCACCTGACGGCGCTGCGGGCGCTGGGCGGCGAGGAGGGCGAGGGCTTCCCCGTCCACCTCAAGTTCGTGGCCGAGGGCTCGGAGGAGCAGGGCACCGGCGGGCTGGAGCGGCTGGTGCCGCAGCGGCCCGAACTCTTCGACGCGGACTGCCTGCTGGTGTGCGACACGGGCAACTTCGCGCTCGGGCTGCCGACCGCGACGACCTCGCTGCGTGGCCTCACCAACGTGGTGGTGACCGTGTCGACGCTCAGGGGCGAGATGCACTCGGGCATGTTCGGCGGCCCGGCCCCGGACGCGCTCGCGGCCCTGGTGCGGATCCTGGACAGCCTGCGCGACGAGGCCGGCAACACCACCGTCAAGGGCCTTGCGGCGGACGGCTCCTGGGACGGCGTGGACTATCCGGCCGAGCAGTTCCGGGCCGACGTGGGCGCCCTCGACGGGGTGTCGCTGCTCGGCTCGGGCTCGGTGGCCGACGAGCTGTGGGCGCGGCCCGCGGTGACGGTGCTCGGCATCGACTGCCCGCCGGTGGTGGGCTCCTCGGCGGCCGTGCAGGCGAAGGTGCGGGCCCGGGTCAGCCTGCGGGTGCCGCCGGGCACGGACGCGGAGCAGGCGCGGGCGGCGCTCACCGAGCATCTGCTCGCCGCGGCGCCGTGGGGCGCCCGGGTGGAGGTGGAGCCGGAGAGCGCGGGCCAGCCGTTCCGGGCGCGCACCGACGGGCCGGCCTACCGGGCGCTCGGGGCCGCCTTCCGCACGGCGTACGGGAAGGACATGGTCCAGTCGGGGCAGGGCGGCTCGATCCCGCTGTGCAACGTGCTGGCCGCGCAGTTCCCGGCGGCCGAGATCGCCCTGATCGGGGTGGAGGAGCCCGGCTGCCTCATCCACGCGCCCAACGAGAGCGTGGACCCCTCGGAGATCGAGCACATGGCGCTGACGGAGGCGCTGTTCCTCCGCTCGTACGCCGCCTCGCGGTCCTGACGGTCAGGCCCGCCCGGCCTGCGCCGGGTGGGCCTGCGCTACATTTTGCCGGTCCTTGACCGCGATCGTTCACGATCACTTCCCTCCGGAGCCGGCATTCCATGAGCGACATCGTCAACGGCCTCGGCCGGACCACGGCCTACGGCGCCCTCGGCGTGGTGCTGCTGATCCTCGGCATCGTCCTGGTCGACATCCTGACCCCCGGCAAGCTCGGCCGGCAGATCTGGGAGGACCGCAACCGGAACGCGTCGATCCTGCTCAGCTCCGCGCTCCTCGGCATAGGCGGCATCGTCTTCACGGCCATCTGGACCACCTACGACGACTTCGCCAAGGGCCTGCTCTCCACGGCCGCGTTCGGTCTGCTCGGTCTGGTCCTGATGGCCGTCGCCTTCCTCGTCGTGGACCTGGTCACGCCGGGCAAGCTCGGCGCGACCCTGGTCGACCCGGAGCCCCACCCGGCGGTGTGGGTGACGGCCTCCTGCAACCTGGCCGTGGCCGCGATCGTCTCGGCCTCGATCGCCTGACGCACACCGGGGAATCCCCCTTACGCGGTGGGGCCGGCCGGCTCCACCTCCAGCCTGCGGTGGCGGCGCGGGCCCCGGTAGAGCAGCGCCTCCCAGCCGAGCCGTTCGAGGGCGGCGGCGCAGGCGGTCAGGGCCGCCTCCTCCTCGTGGGCCGCGCCGGAGCCCGGCGGTCCCAGCCACTCCACGACGGCGGTGCCGGGGCGCTCGCCCGGGGTGACCCGGTAGCCGGTCGCCACCCGGGCCCCGGTGGCGTCGACCGCCGACGGCGGCTGCTTCGCCGCCTCCAGGGCCAGCGCCACCGCCCGCACCGGCTGGTGCAGCTCCCACGCGGCGGGCCGGGCGGCCGGGTCGCCGCCCTGCCGGTGGGTCACCCGCCGGATCTGCAGCAGCCCTTCGAAGGCCGCCCGCACCTCGCGCGAGCGCTGCTCCGCCGCCGCCTCCGGCAGCGGCGGCCCGTCCCCCGTGGCCGCCGCGAAGGCCCCGCTCACAGCAGCCGCCTGATGTCGCCGCGCACCCGGTAGAAGCCGCCGGAGGCGGAGTGCAGCGCGTCCACCACATAGCGCGCGCCGGGCTCGCGGATGGCGCGCGGGAACTGCACGTTCCACCCCGGGTCGTAGCCCTCGGTGAGCACCCGGACCCGGGTCCGGCCGCCCTCCTGGACGCACTCCACGACGATCGAGCCGGCCGGGGCGCTGCTCACCGCGTCGACGGCGGCGACCGTGGTGGCCGGCGCGTAGGTGGGCAGCGCGGCGGCGAGCTTGACGTCCTGGGCGACCGGGACGTCGCCCTGCTGCGCGGCGGCGATGGCGGCCTCGCTCGCGTCCACGCACAGCAGCGAGCCGTCCGTGGTGACCAGGTAGAGGCGCTCGTCGCGGTACTGCATGGACAGCGCCGAGCCGCCGCCGGTGCCCAGCTTCCACAGCCGGGTGCCGTCCTCCGCGAAGCAGTAGACCGAGGAGGCGCTGTCACCGGCGAAGACGAACCGCCCGCCGGGCGAGGTGGCGCAGGAGTACACCACGCTGTCGCAGGCGTACACCGCCTCGGTGCGCCCGTCCCGCTTGGCCAGGCGGTGCACCTTGCGGCGGCCGGTGCCCGCGTACACCGAGGTGTGCTCCTGCCAGCCGAAGAGCACCCCGCCCTCCAGCGGCGCGTGCCAGAGCTCGCGCCCGCTGTCCGGGGCGTGGGCGGCGACGCCCCGGCTGTCGCCGTAGTAGACCGCGTCGCCGTCGGCGCGCACCATCCAGGCGTGTTCGCCGCGTCCGCCGCGCGCCCACTGGTGCTCGTCCTCGTGGTCGATGACGGTCAGCCGGCCGGAGCGGTCCGCCACGTTGAGCACGCCCTCGTGGATGTCGAGCCAGAAGATGTCGACGTCGGCGGCGATGTCGTAGGCGGCGAAGGGCAGTTTGGACGACAGGTCGTAGACCCGGCCGTCGTCGCAGCCCGCGTAGATCCAGAAGTCGTCGGCGACCAGGCACTTCACGCCGTCCGGCAGGCTGTAGCGGGCGAGGACCTCGCCGCCGTGGGCCAGGGTGAAGACCTCGCCCGCCTGGTTGCCCACCCACAGGCGCTCGTCGTCGACGTGGATGCCGAAGGCGGCGGAGCCGGTGCGGAAGCGCCACAGGACGGGCGCGACGGCCCGGGCGGTGGACGGCGCGGAGGTCACGGCGCGGCGGGTCACCGAGCGCGGCGCGCGCTGCCCCTGCACCGCGGGCGCGTATCCCTTGCGCACCTTCTCCCCTATCTTCTTCGCCGCGGCGGCCCGCGCCTTCTCGGGCGTGGCGAAGGTCGAGGTCTGCGTCTGGCCGGCCGCGCCGATGCGTCCGTAACGGACCGACACCACCGTGCCGTCGACCGTCACCTCGTAGAACTTGTGCGCGCCGCCGCCGTCCTGCGACAGCTCCAGATAGGTCTTCGTCGTCATGACAGGAACGCTACGGGCAGCCACTGACAACGCCCGTGCGGCGGGACCAAAGTCCGCCCGATTCAGGACTTTCGTCGCGGCATTCCGGACATCCACCCCTGTGACGATGGCACGTGAAGATCATCCGACGCGCCGTCACCTCCCCGGACGGCGAGGGAAAGGGCCTCATGACGGAGCCACAGAAGCGGCCCCTGCCCGTGCGGGTGCGTCGGCACACCGACGGCATACCGATGGACGACCTGTTCCGCGCCGCCGTCCGGCCCGCGCCGGAGCGGCCCCCCGCCCGGACGGCAACGGACCGGGCGCCGGACCGGGTTCCCGACCGGGCTCCGGACCGGGCGCCCGCCCCCGGGCCCGGCGGTCTGCCGCTGCGCCCGCCGCCCGACGAACCCGAGCTGGCCGAGCGGCCCGGCGCGGCCCTCCCCGGCTGGTGCGCCGTGCTCGTCGCCCTCACCTCGCTCGGCGCGGCGGCCGCGCTGCTGTGGCGGGCCCGCCCGCCGCGCGCCGCCCCCGTGGCGCCCTGGCAGTGGGCGGTCCTGGCGGGCTGCGCCGTGGTCACGGTGATCGCGCTCGGCGGGCTCACCCGGGGCCGTACCGGCACCGCCTGGGTGCTCTCGCTCTTCGGGCGCTACCGGGGCAGCGTGCGGCGCACCGGGCTGGTCTGGATCAGCCCCTTCGCGCTGCGCCGGCGGGTGGACGTGCGGCTGCGGCACTGGCGCAGCGAGCCGATCGCCGCCGTGGACGCGGAGGGCACGGCGCTGCGGGTCGTGGTCCTGGTGGTGTGGTCGGTGCGGGACACGGCGCGGGCCCTGCTGGCCGTGGACGACCACCTGTCCTATCTGCGCGAGCAGGTGGAGGCGGCGACCGCCCGGGTGCTCTCGCAGCTGCCCGCGGACGCCTTCCGGGGCGACGGGCCCACGCTGCGGGACGCGGAGGCGGTGGGCGCCCGGCTGACCCGGCTGCTCGCGGCGGAGTGCCGCCCGGTCGGGGTCGCGGTGTTCTCGGCGCAGCCGACCCGGATCGAGTACGCGCCGGAGGTGGCGGCGGCGATGCACCGGCGGCAGGTCGCCGCGCTCGACGCCAAGCACCGGGACTCCGTCCTGACGAGCGTGATCGACGCCGTGGACGACACGGTGACCCGACTGACCACGCGCGGTCTCGTCGAGCTCGACGACTTCGAACGCCAGGCGCTGGTGAAGGACTTGACCGTGGCCTTCTACACCCGGCAGGGCGGCCGTCCCGAGCGGGGCGGGGACTGACCGGCGGCACGCGACAGAAGCCGGACGGCAGACGGCAGACGGCAGACGGCAGACGGCAGACGGCAGAACGAGGGAACGAGGAACGAGGACGTGCACATGGCCAGGGACACCAGGACGGACGCGCACCCGGGCGAAGACGGGGGCGGAGAGCGCGCCCCGGACCTGGGCGTGCCCGGGTTCACCGACGAGCCCGCCGAGGGCTGCGACTGCGCGGGCTGCGGGGCGGCCCGGGCCGCCGCGCGGGCGGGGCGCGGCGGTGGTCCCGGCGGGCTGCGCGGGGTGCGCTGCGCGGTCCTGGCGACGGTGGGCGCGGTGGCGTTCACCGGGCTCGGCGCGGCTCCCGCGGCGGCGGTGACCGCGCCCTCCCACGCGGGCTGGGACGGCTCGCGGTACTGGTTCCGCAATGCCGCCGGCGAGTGGCGCTGGACCAGCCACCGGGAGGTGTACGCGCAGCGCACGGGCGGTGCGAAGGGCACACCGTCCGCCCGCGCCCACGCCGGCGGCAGCGGCGGTGAGCCGGTCTTCCGGGGCCGGCAGGGCTGGGACGCCCGGGACCGCGTGTACTGGTTCCGGAGCGGCGGGCACTGGTACTGGACCAGCCACCGCTGGAAGTACGAGCAGCGGACGGGCGCCACGAGCGGTGGCCCGGGCGGCGGCGGGGGCTCCGGCACCGGTGCGGTGAGCCGCGGCTGGACGACGCCGGTCTCCTCGTACCGCTTCACCGGCTTCTACGGCCAGCGCGGTTCCTGGTCGAAGGGCTATCACACGGGCCAGGACTTCGCGGTGCCCTCGGGGACGCCGGTGCGCGCGGTCGGGCCCGGCCGGGTGGTGCGCGCGGGGTACGAGGGGAGCTACGGCCACCAGGTGGTGATCCGGCATCCGGACGGCCGGTACACGCAGTACGCCCATCTCTCGCGCGTGGAGGTGTCGGTGGGCCAGAGCGTGTCCGCGGGGCGGCGGATCGGCCGCTCGGGCGCGACGGGCCGGGTGACGGGCCCGCACCTGCACTTCGAGGTGCGGACCGGCCCGGGGTTCGGCTCGGACGTCGACCCGCTGGCGTATCTGCGCGCCCACGGCGTGCGCGTCTGAGGCCGACGGCCGGCCGTGCTCGCGGCCTGCGGTGCCGGGTCAGCCGCCGTACGCCAGCGGGTCGGCCAGGATGTCGCGGATCACGAGCGCGGCGGCGCCGCGGGCGGCGTCGGCGGTGGTGGTCGCGGCGCGCAGCCGGCCCTTGGCGGGGGTCCAGAGGCCGGACACGACGCGGCGGGCGAGTTCGGCCTCGGCGGCCGGGGCGAGCCAGGGCATGAGGCGCGGGTAGATGCCGCCGAGGACCACGGCCTGCGGGTCGAGCAGGTTGACCGCGCCGGAGACGGCGACGCCGAGCATCCGGCCGGCCTCCTCCAGGGCGGCGAGGGCGCGTGGTTCGGCCTCCTCGGCGCCCCGTACCAGGGCGTCCACGGTGCGGACCCCGGCGGCGCGCAGCAGGGCGGCCTGCCCGGCGTAGCGCTCCAGGCAGCCGTGCGAGCCGCAGCGGCAGCGCGGGCCGTCGGGGAGCACGGTGAGGTGGCCGATCTCGCCGGCGAAGCCGTGGGCGCCGCGCAGCAGTTCGCCGTCGAGGACGATCGCGCCGCCGACCCCGATCTCGCCGGTGACGTGCAGGAAGGTGCGGACGTCGGCGAGCTCGCCGAACCACAGCTCGGCGAGGGCCGCGACGTTGGCCTCGTTGTCGGAGGCGACGGGCAGGGCGGGGGCGCCCGCCGGGCGGGCGGCGTCGAGGGCGCGGGTGAACAGGGCGTCCGCGTCGACCCGGTTCCAGCCGAGGTTGGGGGCCTGCTGGACGGTGCCGTGGGAGACCAGGCCGGGCAGGGCGAGCCGGGCGCCGGTGGGGCGCAGCGCGTGCCCGGCGGCCTCGGCGAGCACCTCGGCGGCGATGGCGGCGGCCCGGCGCAGCACCTCGACGGGGGCGAGGGCGCGGTTGTCGAGCGGGACGGTGCGGCGGACCCGGGCGGTGCCGCGGAGGTCGGCGACGCAGACGCTGACGTAGTCGACGTTGAGCTCGACGCCGAGGCCGGCGGGTCCGGTGGTGGCGGGTTCGAGCACGGTGCCGGGGCGGCCGGCCTGGCCGCTGAAGGTCTTCCCGGACTCGACGAGCAGGCCGAGCTCCAGGAGCTGTTCGACCAGCGAGGACACGGCGGCGCGGGTGAGCCCGACGCGGGCGGCGACGGCCGCGCGCGTGGTCTCGCCGCTCTCGTGCACGGTGCGCAGCACGAGGCTCAGGTTGTGCCGGCGCACGCCCGCCTTGTCGGCCTTGGGCTCCGGGGTGTCCTTGCGGCTGTTCATGGTGCCGAGAGCCTAACCGGCGGGCGGCGGAAGGGCTCGTCCCGTATCACCGGGTTCGGTGACCGAACCGGTGAAATCCGAGGTGGGACGGTGCGCACGGGTGATCGATCAATGACTGACGAATCAACCAATTCCGGCCTTCATGAGGTGTTTTCATCACTTCTGAGCGGAAAGTCGCGCTGTGACCGCGACAGAACCAGGAGGGCCGCCATGATTGCCCAGGAACAGATTCCTGCGGTCGTGGACCACCCGGTGCACGACGCCCACGGCAAGAAGATCGGCGACGCCAAGCACGTCTTCGTGGACGACGCGACCGGTCGCCCCGAGTGGGTCACCGTGAAGACGGGCCTGTTCGGATCCAGCGAGACGTTCGTACCGATCAGGGACGCCTCCCTGGTCGACGACCACCTGGAGGTCCCGTACCCGAAGGACCGCGTCAAGGACGCGCCGCACGTCGACGTCGACAGCGGCGGACACCTCTCCGCCCGCGAGGAACGGCGCCTGTACAAGCACTACGGCATCGCCTGGGACGAGGCCTGGGAACAGGCCAACCGCCCCGGTGAGGGCTGGGCACACGGTACGGCGGGCACCGCCACGGGCACGGCGGCCGGCACCGCGGCCGGCACCGCTGCGGGCGGCATGGCGGGCCAGGGCGACCGGGCCCGGGGCATGGGCGTCGGCGACGCGCCGGCCGGCGGAATGACGGCGGACGACACCGCCGCCGGGACCGCCGGCATGCGGGGCACGGCGCGCACCGACGGCGACGACGCCATGACGCGCTCCGAGGAGCAGATGCACGTCGGCACCGAGCGGGTCGAGAGCGGACGCGTCCGGCTGCGCAAGTACGTCGTCACCGAGGACGTCCAGCAGACGGTGCCCGTCCGCCACGAGGAGGCCCGCGTCGAACGCGAGCCCATCACCGAGGCCAACCGCGAACAGGCCATGTCCGGCCCCGAGATCTCCGAGGCCGAGCACGAGGTCACCCTCCACGAGGAACGCCCCGTGATCGAGACCCGGACCGTGCCCGTGGAGCGGGTCAGCCTGCGCGCCGAGGAGGTCACCGACGAGGAGACCGTCACCGGCCAGGTCCGCAAGGAGCGCATCGACGTCGAGACCGACGAGGTCACCGACCGGGGCATGGAGACGGGAACCGGCCGGGGACGCACGGCGGAGGGAGACGAGGGCGGAAGGAGCTAGGACCGCGCCCGGCCGCCGCCCCGGGGGGTCGGCGGCCGGCATCGCCATGACGGGCCGGACCGGGCCCCGGAAGGGGCCCCGGGCCGGTCAGGCCCGTCGCAGCCGCAGCGTCAGGAGCTGGAAGGGCCGCAGCTCGATCCGGACCTCCTCGCCCTCGGCCCGCACCCGGTCCGCGTCCTCGTCCCAGGGGCGCTCCAGGAGGTCGCAGACCTGGACGCCCGCGAGCGGGAAGCCGGCGGTGAGCCGGGTGCGGACCCGGCCGCCGTGCGCCTCGTAGAGGCGGACGACGACGTCCCCGCTGCCGTCGTCGGCGAGCTTGACGGCGCTGAGCACCACGGCCCCGTCGGCGACGCCGACGAGCGGCGTCACCTCGGCGCCGCCGGGCACCCGCCGCTCGGGCTGGTTGATGCGGTGGCCCTCGCGGACCGCGTCGCCGATGCCCGCGCCGGGCACGAGGGCGTGCCGGAAGCGGTGGCGTCCCTGGTCGGTGTGCGGGTCGGGGAAGCGCGGGGCGCGGAGCAGGGAGGCACGGACGGTGGTGGTCGTGCCGCGGTCCCCGGGGCGCACGGTGCGGGTGACGTCGTGCCCGTAGGTGGAGGCGGTGACCAGGGCGACGCCCCAGCCGGGCTCCTCCAGGTGCACGAAGCGGTGGTTGCAGGCCTCGAACTTGGCGGCCTCCCAGCTGGTGTTGGTGTGGGTGGGCCGGTGGAGGTGCCCGAACTGGGTCTCGGCCGCGTAGCGGTCGGTGTGCAGGTCGAGCGGGAAGGCGGTCTTGAGGAACTTCTCCGTCTCGTGCCAGTCGACCTCGGTGCCGAGGTCGAGGCGCTTCTCGCCTGCGGTGAGGGTGAGGGTCTGGACGGCGGTGGAGGACCCGAAGGAGCGGGTGACGCGGACGGACACGGCGTCCGGCCCGTCCTCGGCCAGGGTGAGCTCGTCGACGCCGGTGAGGTCGGTGACGGTGTTGCGGTAGAAGCGGTCGACGTCCCAGGCGTCCCACATGTTGGGGAAGTCGGGGTGGAGCTGGAGCAGGTTGGCGGCGGCGCCGGGGGCGACGGTCTCGCGTCCGGTGCCGAGGTCGAGCAGGGAGACGACCAGGCCGCGGGCGTCGACGGTGACCCGCAGCAGCCCGTTGTCGAGGACGAAGCCGCCCTCGGCGCGCGGTGCGGCGGTGCAGCGGCCGGGCGCGGCGGGCAGGGCGGCGGCCGGGCGGGCGCCCCCGGCCGGGACGCCGCCCCGGGCGTGCGGGGCGGAGTTGAAGACCACGGTTCCGTCGCCCTCGCCGGCCAGGGCCCGCTGGGCGCGGTCGACGATGCCGGTGAGCTCCTCGGCGACGGCGGCGTACGTGGCCTCCGCCTCCCGGTGCACCCAGGCGATGGAGGAGCCGGGCAGGATGTCGTGGAACTGGTGCAGCAGCACCGTCTTCCAGATCCGGTCCAACGCGGCGTACGGGTAGGGGAACCCGGTGCGCACGGCGGCGGTGGCGGCCCACAGTTCGGCCTCGCGCAGCAGGTTCTCGCTCGCCCGGTTGCCCTGCTTGGTGCGGGCCTGACTGGTGAGTGTGGCGCGGTGCAGCTCCAGGTACAACTCCCCCACCCACACGGGCGGTTCGGGGTACTCGGCCTCGGCCTTGGCGAAGAACTCGGCGGGCCGCTCCCAGCGTACGGTCGCGGATCCCTCCAGGTCGCGCATCCGGGCGGCCTTGGCGATCATCTCGCGGGTGGTGCCGCCGCCTCCGTCGCCCCAGCCGGTGGGGGCCAGTGAGTGGCGGGCGCGGCCCTTGTCCTTGAAGTTGCGGACGGCGTGGGCGATCTCCTTGCCCTGCATGGAGCAGTTGTAGGTGTCGATGGGCGGGAAGTGGGTGAAGATCCGGGTGCCGTCGATGCCCTCCCACCAGAAGGTGTGGTGCGGGAAGGAGTTGACCTGGCTCCAGGAGATCTTCTGGGTGAGCAGCCAGCGCGAGCCGGCCTGCCGGATGATCTGCGGCAGGCCGCCGGCGAAGCCGAAGGTGTCGGGGAGCCAGGCCTCCTGGTTCTCGACGCCGAACTCGTCGAGGAAGAAGCGCTTGCCGTGCACGAACTGCCGGGCCATCGCCTCGGACGAGGGCATGTTGGTGTCGGACTCGACCCACATGCCGCCGGCCGGGACGAACCGGCCTTCGGCGACGGCCTTCTTGACCCGGGCGTACACCTCGGGCCGGTGCTCCTTGATCCAGGCGTACTGCTGGGCCTGGGACATGGCGTAGACGAAGTCGGGCTGGTCCTCCAGGAGCGCGGTCATGTTGGCGGTGGTGCGGGCCACCTTGCGGACGGTCTCGCGCAGCGGCCAGAGCCAGGCGGAGTCGATGTGGGCGTGGCCGACCGCGCTGATGCGGTGGGCGGAGGGCTCGGCGGGCGAGGCGAGGACGCCGGCGAGTTCGGCGCGGGCCGCGGCGGCGGTGCCGCCCACGTCCTGGAGGTCGAGGGCGTCCAGGGCGCGCTCGACGGCGCGCAGCAGGTCCCAGCGGCGGGCGCCCTCGACGGGCAGCTCGGCCATGAGTTCGCCGAGCACCTCCAGGTCGATGACGAGGTTCCAGACGGTCTCGTCGAAGACGGCGAGGTCGAGCCGGGCCAGCCGGTACTGCGGGCGGTCCCCCGCGGTGGCCTTGTCGCCGAGCTCGGTGGGCAGGAAGGGGTGGTAGTCGAGGATCACCGGGTTGGCGGCGGCCTCGACGTGCAGCAGCACCTCCTCGCCGCCCACCGCGGGCGCGGCGATCCGCACCCACTGGTTGCGCGGGTGGAGGCCCTTCACCGGGCTGCCGTCGGGGCGGTAGACCAGGCCCTCGCACTGGAAGCCGGGCATGTTGGCGTCGAAGCCGAGGTCGATCAGCGCCTCGACGGTGCGGCCGGCCCACTCCTCGGGGACGGTGCCGCTGACGGTGAGCCAGCTGGTGGACCAGGGCGCGCCCCAGGCCTCGCCGGCGGCGATCGGGGTACGAGGCGCGGCGAGGCCCTCGGCGACCGGCACGGGTTCGCCGGGCGCGGTCCAGATGCCGGCGGTCAGAGGCACGGAGGCGGGGTGGACGGCGGGCCGGACGCGTTCTTCGAGGACCCGCTTGAGCCGGGACTCGACGAGGCTGCGGTCGTCATGCATGCGGAGCGCTCCCAAGGGGCGGGGTCGGGGGTACGGGTGCGGGCGTGCCGGACGGGTTCGGGCTCAGGCGGCGGGGTCGCGGGTGCCCGGGGCCGGGGGTCACGGGCGGGCGGCGAGCTCGTCGGGGGTGACCAGCTCGGTGATGCCGCGGGCGGCCAGATGGGCGGGGTCGGCGGCGCGGGAGGCGAGGACGACGGCCGGGCGGGCCCCGTCCGCGGCGAGCCGCATGAAGGCCTCGAAGTGACGGCCGCCGGGGCCGCAGGAGGCCCGCTCGGTGACCTCCTCGGGCAGGTCGACGACGAGGGCGGTGCTCCGCGGGGCCGGCGGGGTCCAGGCGGCACGGGCCTCGGCGACGGCGTCGGCGAGCGCCCGCGCGGCCGGCTTGGGCGTGCGGTCGTTGGTCAACAGGCCAAGGCCGTATTCCAGTTCGGGGAAGTCGGCGAGGGCGCGGTCGACGTCGTGGGAGCACCACCACGTGATACCCCACAGCCCGGGGCAGTCGAGCGCGGCGGCGACGGTCGTCCGGGTGAATCCGGCCGCCCGGTCGGCGGGGACGTGCGGGGCGGGGGCGCCGACCTCCTGGAGCCAGACCGGGCGGTGCGGGTCCTCGGCCCAGGCCTTGGAGAGTTCGACCAGGTAGGCGGCGTGCCGGCCGGCGGCGAAGGAGTCGCCGCCGTAGCGCTGGGCGGTGCCGTTGAACACCCAGGAGTGGACGGCGGTGGCCGCGCCGAGGCGGGCGGCGTGACGGGGGGTGAAGGGGTGGTCGTCGAGGTACCAGGCGGCGTCGTAGGCGGCGTGCAGATGGAGCCGGCCGGGTGCGCCGGCCTCGCAGGCGGCGAGCATCCGGCGCACCCAGTGCCCGGCCTGCTCGGGGGTGATCCGGTCGGGATCGGGGTGGGGGTCGCCGGAGAACTGGTCGATCTCGTTGCCGAGGGTCATGCCGAGGAAGTTCGGCCGGTCGGCGAGGGCGGCGGCGAGGGTGCGCAGATAGGTCGCCTGGCCGTCGAGGACCTCGGGGTCGGTGAAGAGGTTGCGCCGGTGCCAGGTCCGGGTCCAGGCGGGCAGGAAGTCGAAGCTGGACAGATGGCCCTGGAGGCCGTCGACGGCGACGTCGAGGCCGCGTTCGGCGGCGGCGTCGACGAGCGCGGCGAGCTGCTCGACGGCGCGCGGCCGGATCAGGGCGCGGTTGGGCTGGAACAGCGGCCACAGCGGGAAGACCCGGACGTGGTCGAGGCCGAGGGCGGCGACCGAGTCCAGGTCGGCGCGGACGGCGTCGAGGTCGAAGTCCAGCCAGTGGTGGAACCAGCCCTCGCTGGGCGTGTAGTTGACGCCGAAGCGCGGGACGGCGGAAGGAGGGTGCGTCATGTGCGGTGCGGTGTCCTTCGTGAGTCGGGAGGGCGGGGGAGTCGGTCAGCCCTTGAGCGCGCCCTCCTCGACGCCCTTGAAGAAGAAGCGCTGGAGCGTCGCGAACACCGCCACGACCGGCAGGAACGCGATCATGGTGCCGGCGGCGATGAGGCGGGGGTTGGCGGTGAAGGTGCCGTCGAGGTACTGGAGGCCGACGGTGAGGGTGTAGCGGCCGGGGTCGTTGAGCACGATGAGCGGCCACAGGAAGTCGTCCCAGGCGCCGATGAAGGTGAAGATCACCACGACGCTGAGCATGCCCCGTACGTTGGGCAGGCCCACGTGCACGAGCCGCTGCCAGACGTTGGCGCCGTCGACGAGGGCGGCGGCGTCGAGCTCGGCCGGCACGGAGCGGAAGGCCGTGTACATGAGCAGCACGTTGAGCATGGCGATGGCGCCGGGCAGGGCGACGCCGAGGAGGGTGTCGGTGAGGCCGAGGCTGCGCACGGTCACGTACTGGGAGACGATGGTGACCTCGCCGGGCAGCACCAGGGTGGCGACGAAGAGGCCGAGGGCGAGGCGGGCGCCGCGGAAGCGCAGCCGGGCCAGGGCGTAGCCGGCGAGGGTGGCGCCGACGACGTTGCCGAGGACCGCGATGCCGGCCACGACGAGCGAGTTGGCGGCGTAGGTCCACACCGGGACGGTGTCGGCGACCTTGGCGTAGTTGGCGAGGGTGGGGGCGTCGGGCAGGAAGCTCGGGGTGCGGGACCAGACGTCCTCGGCGGGCCCCTTGAGCGAGGTGGACAGCTGCCACAGGAAGGGTCCGACGGTGAGCAGCAGCACCATCAGGAGGAGCAGGTAGCGGACCGCCTTCTCGGCGGCGGACGGGGCGCGGCCCGGGGCGGACATGCCGTCAGGCCCCCTTCCGGTCGAGCCGGGCGAGCACGAGCATCGGCCCGACGGTGAGGACGAAGAGCAGCAGGCTGAGGGCGGAGGCGTAGCCGATGTGCCCGGTGAAGCCGCGGCTGTACATCTGGATGAGCATGACCACGGACATGTCGCGCCCGCCGGGTCCGCCGGTGCCGTGGGACAGCACGTACAGCTCGGAGAAGATCCGCAGCGCGGAGACCGAGATGAGCACGGACACGAGGAGCATGGCGGGGCGCACGCCGGGCAGGGTGACGTGCCAGAAGCGGCGGACGGCGGAGGCGCCGTCGACGGCGGCGGCCTCGTGCAGCTCGCGGCCGACGTTCCCGAGCGCGGACAGGTAGATGACCATGTAGTAGCCGAGGCCCTTCCACACGGTGAGCGCGATGGCGCTGAACAGCAGCAGCCAGCGGTCGGTGAGGAAGGAGACGGGCCGGTCGGCCAGGCCCAGCTGGTGGAGCAGGCCGTTGAGCAGGCCCCGGTCGTCGAGCACCCAGCCCCAGATGATGCCGACGACGACGGCCGAGGCGACCACGGGGCTGTAGAAGGCGGTGCGGAAGAAGGTGATGCCGGGCAGCTTCTTCTCGACGAGCAGGGCCAGCAGCAGCGGCAGCAGGGTGAGCAGGGGCAGGCACACCAGGAGGTAGACGACGCTGTTGACGAGCGCGTCGGTCAGTTGGGCGTCGTCCAGGGCCCGCCGGTAGTTCTCCAGGCCGGTGAAGTGTCCGCCGCCGAGGGGTTTGGCGTTGGTGAAGGACAGGATCACCGTGTTGACGGCGGGCCACAGGTTGAAGACGGCGAGCCAGAGGAGCGCGGGACCGGCGAGCAGCCAGGGGGTGAACCAGCGTCGGTGGGTCATGGGGCGCCGCCTCAGTCCTTGATCATCCGGTCGGCGCGGGCGACCGCCGTGTCAAGGGCTTCCTTCGATCCGGCCTGGCCGCTGATGGCGAGCGCGATCTGCTGGTTGATGAGGGTCTTGACGGCGTCGTTGGCCTGGACGGGTTCGAGGACCCGTGCGGTGGCGAGCGAGCGGAAGGCGATGACCTTGGCGTCGCCGGCGTTGCTGCCGTCGCTCTTGCTGAAGAACGGGTCGGCGGCCGAGGCGGTGGTGGAGGGGAAGATGCTGGTCTCGCGGGCGAAGGCGGCCTGGTTCTCGGCGTTGGTCACCCAGCGGGCCAGGGCGAGCGCGGCGGCCGGGTTCTTGGTGTTCTTCGGGACGGACAGGCCCTGGACGTAGAGCGGCGGGGTGCCCATGGCGGGCGAGGAGACCACCTTGGGGGCGAGGGTGGGGTTGTCGACGGCGAGGCTGGTGATGTAGTTGGCGCCGGCGGTGGTCCAGGCGGCGGTGCCGGCGGAGAAGAGCTTGGTGTTGCCCGCGTAGGTCTCGGTGAGCACGTCCTTGGGCAGCAGGCCCTCCTGGTAGGCGGCCCGGTAGGTGTCGAGGACGGCGGCGGCCTCGGGGGTGTTGAAGGTGAAGCGGGTGCCCTCGGCGTTCATGAGCGGCACACCGGCGTTGGCGAGGTCGATGAGGTTGGGCTTGCGGCTCATCAGATAGGTCCGGCCGCCGGACTTCTCCTTGACCGTACGGGCGGCCCTGACGAGCTCGTCGAGCGAGGCCGGCGGCTTCTTCGGGTCGAGGCCGTACTTCGTGAACAGCTCGCCGTTCCAGTAGTTGACGTCGGTGTTGAGGTACCAGGGGTAGCCGTAGGTGCCCTCCTGGCCGGCGAAGCGGTAGGCGTCGAGACCGCCCTTGACGTAGTCCTTCGCGGCGGCCGGGTCGGCCTTGCCGATGTCGAGCAGCATGCCCTGCCTGACCAGCGGCAGGGCGAAGTCCGGGGGCAGGTTGACGACGTCGGGCAGGGTGCCGCCGGCGGACTGGCTGAGCACCTTCTCCGAGTAGCCCTCGCCGGGCTGGTCGAGCCATTCGACCTGGACGCCGGGGTACTTCTTCTCGAAGCCGTCGATCACCTTCTCCATGTAGGCGGTGAACTTCGGCTTGAGGGCCCAGGTCTGCAGCGAGACCTTGCCCTTGACCGCGCCTCCGGTGGCGGCGGGGCCGGGGTTGCCGGAGTCGGCGGGGTCGCCGAGGCCGCAACCGCCGAGGGTCAGGGCCGCGAGGGCGGCGGCAGCCGCGACCGCGGGCCGGCGGGTCAGGGGGCTTCTCCGAAGGTGTCGCACGAGGGTCTCTCCTTGCTCGGACGTCGCGGGGGGTGCGCGGGCCTTGCTCGGCTTGCTCGGTGCTCCGTCGCTCGACGGTGTCTACTAAACCGGTCTAGCGATGCGGGACTATGCTCGCGGCTAGACTCCGGTGTCAAGGGACCGTGCGGATTCGGCCGTCGCGCGACGGCCGGGGAGGGGCGTCCGGTGGCCAGACCGACCATCGCCGACATCGCCAGGGAGGCGGGCGTCTCCAAGGGCGCCGTCTCCTTCGCGCTCAACGGACGCCCCGGCGTCAGCGAGGCCACCCGGGACCGCATCCTGCGGGTCGCCGAGCGCATGAACTGGCGCCCGCACAGCGCCGCCCGGGCGCTCGGCGGGGCCCGCGCCGGGGCGGTCGGCCTGGTGCTCGCCCGGCCCGCCCGCACCATCGGCCTCGAACCCTTCTTCGGCCAGCTGCTCTCCGGCCTCCAGGCCGCGCTCTCCACCCGCGGCACCGCGCTCCAGCTCCTCGTCGTCGAGGACACCGCCGCCGAGATCGAGGTCTACCGGCGCTGGACCTCCGAGCACCGGGTGGACGGCTTCGTGCTCGTCGACCTCCAGGTGCGCGACCCGCGCGTCCCGGTCCTGGAGGAGCTGGGGGTGCCCACCGTGGTGCTCGGCGGCCCCGGCCGGCACGGCGGCCTGCCGGCCGTGTGGGCCGACGACCGGGAGGCGATGACCTCGATCGTCGAGTACCTGGCGGCGCTCGGCCACCGCCGCATCGCCCATCTCGCCGGGCTGCCCGCCTTCCAGCACACCCGGCGCCGGATCCGCGCGGTGCGGGACGCGGCCCGCCGCCTCGGGCTCGCCGACGCCGTGTCCGTGCCCACCGACTTCAGCGACGCCGAGGGCGCCGCCGCCACCCGCGCGCTGCTCGCCCGGCCGGCCGGACAGCGCCCGACGGCGATCGTGTACGACAGCGACGTGATGGCGGTCGCCGGGCTCGGCGTCGCCGCCGAGATGGGCGTACGGGTGCCGGGCGAGCTGTCCCTGGTCTCGTTCGACGACTCGGCGCTCGCCCGGATCGTGCACCCCTCGCTGACCGCGCTGTCCCGGGACACCTTCGCGCTCGGCGAGCAGGTGGCGACGGCGCTGCTCGCGGTGGTGGACGACCCGGCCGCGGGCCGCGACGTCCGGAACCCGACGCCCCGGCTCACGGTGCGCGAGAGCACGGCGCCGCCCGCCGCCGGATGAGCCCCGGCCCTCTTGACCCCTCAGCTAAAGGCGTTTAGCCTCCCGGACCGGGGCGGCGGAGTGCCGCCCCGTTCGCCTTCCGCACCATCGCGCCACCGGCACCACCAGCCTTCCTTCCCCCCCTCCTGCTGGACCGGAGCTTCGATGAGACGTTTCCCCCGACTGCTGGCCGCCGCCCTGTCGGCCGCCCTTCTCGGCCTCGCCGCCTCACCCGCCGCCTCGGCGTCGGGCTCCGCCGCGACACCGGGCCACGACAACGTTGTCGCACCGCCCGCCCGGGCCGCCGCCCATGCGACCGCCGCCGCCGGCGGCGGCCAGCCCTACGCCTCGTACTGGTACCCGAACACGATCCTGAACTGGGACCCGGCCACCGACCCGGACGCCCGTTTCAACCGCTCGCGGGTGCCCCTGCGGACCCGGGTCTCCGACCCCGCCCTGAAGGCGAACGCCAACGCCCGCGCCGGCGAGGGCAAGGTCGCCGCCCTGGTCTCCTTCGCGCCGACCTCGAACAACCCCTCGCAGGGCTCGCTCGATCCGCGCTACTACGCCTTCGGGCACTGGCAGTACGTCGACAAGCTGGTCTTCTGGGGCGGTTCGGCCGGCGAGGGCCTGATCCTCGCGCCCAACCCGACCGTGATCGACGCCGCGCACCGCAACGGCGTGAAGGTCTACGGCACGGTGTTCTTCCCGCCCACCGCCTACGGCGGGCAGATCCAGTGGGTCCGCGACTTCGTGCAGAAGTCCGGCACCCGCTACCCGGTCGCCGACAAGCTGGCCCAGGTCGCGCGGTACTACGGCTTCGACGGCTGGTTCATCAACCAGGAGACGGCCGGCGGCGACAGCACCCTCGCCACCGAGATGCGCAACACCCTGCGCTACGCCCGCTCCCTCGGTCCGGTCGAGTTCATGTGGTACGACGCGATGACCGAGTCCGGCGCCGTCAGCTGGCAGGACGCGCTCACCACCGCCAACGACGCCTTCCTCCAGGAGGGCGCGCAGCGCACCAGCGACTCGATGTTCCTGGACTTCGGCTGGGGCGCCGCCGCGCTCGACTCCTCCCGGACCCTCGCGCGCTCGCTCGGCCGCGGCGAGTACGAGCTGTTCGCCGGCGTGGACACCGAGGCCAACGGCTACAACACCGGCGTGCCGTGGAGCGCCGTCTTCCCGGCCGGGCAGCCGCACACCACCTCGCTCGGCCTCTACCGCCCCGAGTGGACCCACAACTCCTCGACGGACCGCGCCGATTCGTACGCCCGCGAGGCCCGCTACTGGGACGGCGCCAACGGCGACCCGTCCGACACCACCACGACGTCCAGCTGGAAGGGTCTCGCGCACTACGTCGCCGAGTCCTCTCCGGTCACCGCCAAGCCCTTCGTGACCTCCTTCGACGCCGGCCAGGGCGACTTCTACCACTCCGGCGGCACCCGGGTGTCCTCCGCCGGCTGGAACAACCTCTCCCTCCAGGACGTGCCGCCCACCTACCGCTGGCTGGTGCAGTCCGCCGGGACGAGGCTGAAGGCCGCGTACGACTTCACCGACGCCTACGAGGGCGGCTCCGCGCTGCGCCTGACCGGCCCGCTGGACGCCGTGAACACCGTGCGGCTCTACCAGACCCGGCTTCCGGTGGCCGCCGACACCAAGCTGTCGGTGGTCCTGAAGACCCCGGCGGCCGGGCCCACGCACCTGACGGCCGCGGTGTCGTTCACCGACTCCCCCACCACCTTCACCACCCTGGACCTCGGCTCCACCACGACGGCCGGCTGGGAGCGCCGCACGCTCGACCTCTCCCCGTACACCGGGCGCACGATCGCCCAGCTCGGCCTGCGGACGACGGGGACGGCCGCCGCGTACGACATCAAGGTCGGGCAGCTCGCGGTGTACGACGGCACGGTGGACGCGACGCCGGCGCCGGGCACGCCGACCGTGCTCGGCAGCACCGACACCGGCACGGGCAGCACCTCGCTGCGGCTCGCGTGGACCGCGCCGGCCACCGGCGACGTGCACCACTACGAGGTCTACCGGCGCGACGCGGGCGGCGGCCGCACCTTCCTCGGGGCCACGCCGAACGACAGCTACTTCGTGCCGCGGCTCGACCGGGCCGGTACGGAGACCACCACGACCCTCGACGTCGAGGCGGTGTCCGCGGAGTGGGGCCGCTCCCCCGCCGCGAGCACCACGTTCACCTGGTCGGCGACGACGGAGGCGAACCTGGCGCTGAACCGTCCGGCGACGGCCTCCGGGCAGTGCAACTCCTCGGAGACGGCGGCGAAGGCGGTCAACGGCAGCGTGTCCGGCGGCACCACCGACAAGTGGTGCACCACGACCACGGACAAGTGGCTGGAGGTGGATCTCGGCGCGCCGCGCGCGCTGAGCCGTTTCGTGGTGAAGCACGCGGCGGCCGGCGGCGAGAGCGCGACCTGGAACACCCGGGACTTCCGGGTGGAGGTCCGCGACAGCGCCTCCGCCGCCTGGACGACGGCGGTGACCGTCACCGGCAACACGGCGGCGACCAGCACCCATCCGGTGGCGGTGACCGCCCGGTACGTGCGTCTCGTGGTCACCCGTCCGACGCAGACGACCGATCCGGCGGCCCGGATCTACGAGTTCGAGGCCTGGGGGTCCTGACGGAACGGCCCGAGGACCCCAGGGCCGGGGTCCTCGGGCCCGGGGTTCTCTGGCCCGGGGTCGTCAGGCCCGGGGTCGTCAGGCCTGGGCCGTGGCGACCTTGAGGCCGAAGCCGATCAGGACCACCCCGGTGATCCGCTCCATGGCGCGGCGCACGGCGGCCCGGGCGAAGAACGCCCGGGCCTTCGTGAGCAGCAGCACGTACCCGCTCAGCCAGAGCACGGTCAGCACCGCGTGGAGGAGCACCAGGAGGGCCATCCCGGTGTGCGGGGAGAGCCCGTGCGGGGCGAGCGTGGGCAGCAGGCCGGTGTAGAACACGGCGATCTTCGGGTTGAGCACGTTGCTCACCAGACCGGTGCGCCACGGGTGTCCGGACGGCGCGGCCGACCCTTTCCCCGGGCCGGGGTGCGCGGGCGCGGGGTGCGCGGGCGTGGGTTCCGCGGGTACGCCCCGGCGGGCGGCGCGCAGCGCCTGGACGCCGAGGAACACGAGATAGGCCGCGCCGGCCAGCTTCACCACGGTGTACGCGGTGGCGGACGCGGCCAGGACGGCGGCGAGTCCGGCCACCGACAGGGCGCCCCAGACGAGGAGTCCGCTGGTGATCCCGGCGACGGTCAGCAGGCCGTCGCGCCGGCCGGCGGCGACCGCCCGCCGGGTGACGACCGCCATGTCCGGTCCGGGCACCATCGTGAGCAGCGCGAGTACGCCGGCCGCGGCGAGGAATGCGTACACCATGCGGCGAGTGTGCCATCCGTGCCCTGTCGCCCGGCGGGCCGGGCGTGTTCGACTGGGCCCCATGACACTGCTGAGCCATGTGTACGCCGAGGCGTGCGGGAACGGATACGGGGACGCGGCCGGGTACGGGTACGGGGACGGGGCCGAAGTCGGCGCCGGACACGCGGAGTTGCGGGAGGCGATGGCGCGGGCCGTGCTGCCGCCCGCGTTCGACACGGCCTGGCGCCGCCATCTGCTGCCCCGGCCGTGGTTCGTGCGGGAGGAGGAGGTGCGATCCTTCGCCCGGGACCTGGACGGGCTCTTCGACCTGCTCGTCTCGCTGCCGGAGCGCCTGTTCGGCGGCGACGCCGAGCGGTACGCGAAGGAGCTGGGGCTCGACCCGCGGCACGCGGCGCTGCTGCGGCGCTCCGCCGAGGGGCGCCCGGCGCGGCTCGGGCGGGCCGACGCGTACCACGACGGCAGCCGCTACCGGCTGCTCGAGTTCAACCTCGGCAGCGAGGTCGGCGGGATGGACATGGCGGTGTGCAACGCGGCGCTGCTGCGGGTGGGCGCCTTCGGCGGGTTCGCCGCCGAGCACGGGCTCGCGTACGAGGACACGGCCGCGCTGCTCGCCGCCGATCTGCGGGAGCGGGCGCGGCCCGTGCTCGCGGGCGGTGCGACCGAGCCGGTGATCGGGCTGATCGAGGGCAACGGCGCGGTCGCCGCGTACGGGACGCTGATGCGCGCCTTCCAGGAGGCGATGGCCGCGCAGGGGCTCGACCTGCGGATCGGCGAGGTGGGGCAGCTGCGCACCCGCCCGGACGGGAAGCTGTCCCTGGACGGGGCGGCGCTCGACCTGGTGCTGCGGAACTTCGGGGCGAGCCAGCTGCTCGACGACCCGGCGGGCGAGGCGGCGGCCGAGCAGCTGTTCCGGGCCCATGACGCGGGCCGGACGGTGTTGTTCACCTCGCTGGAGAGCGGGCTGTTCGCGCACAAGAACGCGCTGGGGATGCTGTCGGACCCGCGCCACGCGGACGCCTTCGACGCGGCGGAGCGGGCGCTGGTGGACCGGGTGCTGCCGTGGAGCCGGCCGCTGGGCGGCGGTGCCCCGGCGGAGCTGCTCGACCTGTGCCGGGAGCGCCGGGAGCACCTGATCCTCAAGCCGGGCGCCGGGCACGGCGGTCTGGACACCGTCGTCGGCTGGGAGTGCACGGACGCCGAGTGGCGGGCGGCGCTCGCGGTGGCGGCGGAGCGGGGCTGTCTGGCGCAGGAGCGGGTGGTGCCGCGCCCCGAGCCGGTCCCGGACCCGGTGACGGGCCGGTCCGAGGAGTGGATCGCGGCGCTCGGCTTCTTCCTGACCTCGCGCGGGTACGCGGGCGCGCACGCCCGGGCGAACCGCGCGGACGGCGGGGCGATCGTCGGCATGAGCAGCAACCCGGACACCCGGATGGCCTGCGTCTTCACCCACGCGTGAGGGCCGCCGCCCGGGCGGTGCCGGTCAGTCGGTGCCGGGTTCGGCGGCGGGCTCGGCGACCCGGCGCAACAGGGCGTGGAGGACGGTGCGTTCCTCCTCGGACAGCGGGGCGAGCAGGCCGTCGGTGACCCGGCGGCTGCTCCGGTCGGTGTCCTTGAGGTAGCCGCGGCCGGCGTCGGTGAGGACCACGATCCTGCTGCGCCGGTCGCCGGGGGCGGGCCGGCGCTCGACCAGGGCGAGGCGTTCGAGGTCGTCGACGAGGCCGACGATGGCGCTGGGGTCGTAGCCGAGGCGGGTGCTCAACTCGCGCTGGAGGGCGCCCTCGACGGTGGCGAGGTAGCGGAGCACCGCGTAGTGCCGCAGCCGCAGGCCGGATTTCTGGAGGGCGGCGTTGAAGAGCTGCCCGGAGCGCTGGCCGAGCCGGTAGAGCAGGTAACCGGTGTCGGAGTGCAGTCCGAGCATCCAGGGGTCGTCCGCGCGGCCCTCGGCATCTGAGTCGTTCATGGCACCAGCATGCCCCAGAACCAATGTCGGTCACAACCATTGACGTCAACAACTATTGGTTCTAGCTTCCTTCTCGTCGGACGACGCCGATCGAGCACCCGCTCTCCCGTCCGCCCCTCCCCCGTTCCCGTCCTCGGCTCCCCGTTCCCCGTTCTCGTCAGCCTGCCGTCCGCCGTTTCCGGACCGTCTCCGAAGGGACCCCCATGGCACCCACGCCTCCGCCCGCCCTCGACCTGACCGGCAAGGTCGCGGTCGTCACCGGCTCCGGCCGCGGTCTCGGCCTCGCCTACGCCACCGCGCTGGCCGCCGCCGGCGCCTGTGTCGTCGTCAACGACCTCGACTCCGAGGTGGCCGAGAAGGCCGCCGCCGGGATCGTCGCGGCCGGCGGCCGGGCCGTCGCCGAGGCCGCCGCCGTCGGCACCGCCGAGGTCGCCGACCGGCTCGTCGACCGGGCCGTGAGCTCCTTCGGCCGGCTCGACGTGCTGGTCGCCAACGCGGGCATCCTGCGCGACCGCGTGCTGTGGAAGATGACCGACGAGGACTTCGACGCCGTCGTCTCGACCCATCTGCGCGGCACCTTCACCTGCGCCCGCGCCGCCGCCGTACGGATGCGCGAGCAGGGCGAGGGCGGCCGGCTGATCCTGGTCGGCTCCCCCGCCGGACAGCGCGGCAACTTCGGCCAGACCAACTACGCCGCCGCCAAGGCCGGGATCGCCGCCATGGCCCGCACCTGGTCGATGGAGCTGGCCAGGGCCGGCATCACCGTGAACGCCGTGATCCCGGTGGCCGCCACCGCCATGACCGAGACCGTCCCGGCCTTCGCCCCGTACGTCGAGGCGATGCGGCGCGGCGAGCCGCTCCCCGACGCCCTGCGCAAGGGCGAGGGCTTCGGCACCGCCGAGGACTGCGCGGCCCTCGTGCCCTTCCTCGCCTCCGACGCCGCCGCCGGCGTGACCGGCCAGTGCGTCGGCATCGGCGGCGACCGGCTCGCCCTGTGGTCGCACCCCGAGGAGATCGCCACCGCGTACGCCGACGGCGGCTGGAGCCCCGCGGCCGTCGCCGCCGCCTGGCACACCTCGGTGGGCCGCGTCGCGCAGACCGTCGGCATCCCCGCGCCGCGCCTCCCGGAGGCGTGATGAGCGCGATCGCCCTGGACGAACTCGTCGCCATCGACGTCCACACCCACTGCGAGGTGTCGGCGAGCGGCCGCTCCTCGCTCTCCGACGAGCTGCACTCCGCCTCCGGCGCCTACTTCAAGGTCGAGGGCCACCGCAAGCCCACCCTGGAGAAGATGGCCGCCCACTACCGCGAGCGCCGGATGGCCGCCGTGGTCTTCACCGTGGACGCCGAACACGCCACCGGCACCGAGCCGATCCCCAACGAGGAGATCGCCGAGACCGCCGCCGCCCACCCCGACGTCCTCATCCCCTTCGCCTCGATCGACCCCTTCCGGGGCCGGGCCGGGGTGCGGCAGGCCCGCCGGCTCGTCGAGGAGTACGGGGTCAGGGGCTTCAAGTTCCACCCCAGCATCCAGGGCTTCTACCCCGACGACCGGCTCGCCTACGGCCTCTACGAGGTCATCGAGGAGACCGGCACCGTCGCCCTGTTCCACAGCGGGCAGACCGGGATCGGCGCCGGCGTGCCCGGCGGGGGCGGCATCCGGCTGAAGTACTCCGACCCGATGCGGGTGGACGACGTCGCCGCCGACTTCCCGCACCTGAAGATCGTGCTCGCGCACCCGTCCTTCCCCTGGCAGGACGAGGCGCTGGCCGTGGCCACCCACAAGCCCGGGGTGCACATCGACCTGTCGGGCTGGTCGCCGAAGTACTTTCCGCCGCAGCTGGTGCGCTACGCCAACACCCTGCTCCAGGACAAGGTCCTCTTCGGCTCCGACTACCCGGTGCTCACGCCGGACCGCTGGCTGGCCGACTTCGCCGAGCTGCCGGTCAAGGACGAGGTCCGGCCCAAGATCCTCAAGAACAACGCCGCCCGGCTGCTCGGCCTGGCGGGCTCCCCCTCCGACAAGGGCCTGTGATGCGCAACGAGGGACTGGGGTCGTGGCCCGCACGCCGGGCCCGCAAGACCCCGCACCGCACCGCACTGATCCACGCCGACCGCACGCTCACCTACGGCGCACTGCACGAACGCACCACCCGCCTCGCGCACGCGCTGCGCGCCGCCGGCGTCCGGCGCGGCGACCGGATCGCCTACCTCGGCCGCAACCACCCGGCGTTCCTGGAGGCGCTGTTCGCCACCGGACTGCTCGGCGCGGTGTTCGTGCCGCTCAACACCCGGCTCACCACGCCGGAGATCGCCTACCAACTGCGGGACTCCGGCAGCCGGGTGCTGCTGCACTCCCCCTCCCCCGAACTCGCCGCCCTCGCCGTCGAAGCCGCCGCCGCGGGCGGGACGCGGACGGTCGTCGAGGCGTGCGGGGACGCGTACGAGGAACTGCTCGCCGGCGCCGGCACGGCACCGATCGACGAGCCGGTCGGGCCCGACGAGATCTGCCTCATCATGTACACCTCCGGGACCACGGGCCGGCCCAAGGGCGCCATGCTCACCCACGCCAACCTGGTGTGGAACGCGGTGAACGTGCTCATCGACCACGACCTGGTCGCGGACGAGACGGCGCTGGTGTCCGCCCCGCTGTTCCACACCGGCGCGCTCAACATGCTGACGCTGCCGGTGCTGCTCAAGGGCGGGGCCTGCGTCCTCGTCGAGTCCTTCGACCCCGGCGACACGCTCGACCTGATCGAACGGCACGGCGTCAGCTTCGTGTTCGGGGTGCCGACCATGTTCGAGCAGGTGGCCCGGCACCCGCGCTGGGCCTCGGCGGACCTGTCCAGCCTGCGCCTGCTCAACTGCGGCGGCGCGCCCGTGCCGGCCCCGCTCATCGCCGCGTACCAGGAGCGCGGTCTGACCTTCCTCCAGGGGTACGGGATGACTGAGGCGTCGCCCGGGGCGCTGTTCCTGGACGCGGAGCACGCGGTCGCGAAGGCCGGTTCGGCCGGGGTGCCGCACTTCTTCACCGACGTCCGGGTGGTGCGGCCCGACCTGACGGCGGCGGAGCCCGGCGAGACCGGCGAGGTGCTGGTGCGCGGACCGCATGTGATGAGCGGGTACTGGGGGCTGCCGGAGGAGTCCGAGGCGGCCTTCGTGGACGGCTGGTTCCGCACCGGCGACGCGGCCCGGGTCGACGCGGACGGCTACGTCACCATCGTCGACCGCTTCAAGGACATGATCATCTCGGGCGGCGAGAACGTCTACCCGGCGGAGGTCGAGGACGCGCTGCTCGCGCACCCCGACGTCGTCGAGTGCGCGGTGATCGGCGTGCCGGACGAGAAGTGGGGCGAGACGGCCCGCGCGATCGTCGTCGCCCGGGCGGGCAGCGCTCCCGACCCGGCCGCGATCCTCGCCTCCCTGGACGGCCGGCTGGCCCGCTACAAGATCCCGAAGTCCCTGGTCCTGGCCCCGGAACTGCCCCGCACCGCCTCAGGGAAGCTCCTCAAGCACGAGCTCCGCGCCCGCTACGGCACCAGCGCGTGACCACCTCATGACCACATCGCATGACCACCGCATGACCACCGCATGACCACCGAGAAGGGAACCCCCATGAGCATCACCGTCGACGGCATCGCCGGCCTGAAGGACCTGGCCGGCGGCGAGCTGGGCACCAGCGACTGGATCGACGTCACCCAGACCCGGATCAACGGCTTCGCCGACGCGACCGGCGACCACCAGTGGATCCACGTGGACGTGGCACGCGCGAAGGAGGGCCCCTTCGGCGCCCCCATCGCGCACGGCCATCTGACCCTGTCCCTCTTCATCCCGCTCTTCACGGGCCTCCTCGACGTCCGGGGCGTGACCACGAAGGTCAACTACGGCCTGGACAAGGTCCGTTTCCCCGCCCCGGTCCCGGCCGGCTCCCGACTGCGCCTCTCCGCCCGCCTCGCCGAGGCCACCGACGTCCCGGGCGGCGTCCAGATCGCGGTCGACGGCACGATCGAGATCGAGAACGCCCCGAAGCCGGCCTGCGTGCTGCGCAGCCTCTCCCGCTTCTACGCCTGACCGGCGGCCGCGCCCCCGACGACGCTCCGGCCGGGAACCTTTCGCCGGGCTCGCACGTTGCGCGGGCGACCTGATCGTTGTGTGTGAGAGACGACGGCCGTGCCGTCGACGGGGAGATGTGAGCAACCATGGCCATGGTGGGCCTGTTCTGGATCGCCGAGGGGGACGTGTACGTGGGGGCGAAGCCGACCGGGCACGCGGCCGGGGTGCGGCTGGCCGCCGAGGGGGTGATGGGGCTCGGGGACGGGCAGTCGCGGCTGTTCCTGTGGGAGGACGTGCGTTCCCTGACGGTGACGGACATCCCCGAGAAGACCCTGATGCGGCAGGTCGGGGTGGTCGGGGACGCGGCCCTGAACGTGGTGGGCGAGCTCGTGATGCCCGTGTTCGGGCCGCGGGCCGGGGACGCGCCGCCGCAGCTCACGGTGGAGGTCGGGACGTCCGAGGGCAGCCACGCGCTGTCCGCGTACGTCGCCGCGGCCGCCGGCTACCCGCAGAGCGAGGTCGAGCTCTCGCTCGCGCTGCTGTCGAGGCTGACCGAGGGCGCGGCGACGATGGAGACCACGCTGGCCGCGATGGCCGACTGGGGCCGCACCCGGGCGGACGGCACCCCGCGCCGTGCCGAGCGCGAGGCGCTGCTCCAGGAGTGGCTGGACTGAACCGCGCGGCGCCGGGGCCGCGCGGTGCGCCTCAGCGGCCGTCCAGCAGGCCCTTCAGGCCGGCCGCCAGCCGCTCGTACTCCTCGGCCCGGTTGTAGATCTGGCCGCACAGCCGCAGGCCGCCTCCGGTCGGCCAACCCCAGACGAGGACCCGGCAGCCGAGCCGGGCAGCGATCTCCTCGCGGAGGGCGGCGGCCTCGTCCTGGGTGCGGGCCAGCCGGTCCGGCAGGCGCAGGGAGCGCATGGCGAGCTCCGGGTCGTACGGCATCGGGGTCAGGCCGGGGAGGCCGGCGAGGAGCTCCGTGCCGTGGGCGACGAGTTGCGCGTTGTGGCGGCGCACCTGGGCCGCGCCGAGGGAGGCCAGCAGCTCCAGGCCCTCGGGCGCGGCGAGGAGCGCCGTGTAGTCGACGGTGGCGCGGTACTCGACGGCGCGCGGGAAGCCGTGCGCGTCCTCCCAGGAGGGCACGGGCGCGGGGACCTCCGCGCGGTACGGCGCGGCGACCGCGAGGACGGCGCTGCCGGGCGGGGCGTAGGCCCATTTGTGCAGGTTGCCGAACCAGAAGTCGGGTTCTCCGGCGAGCGGCCGGGCCAGCATGCCGGGCGCGTGCGCGCCGTCGACGACGGTGCGCACGCCGCGTTCGCGGAGCGCCGCGAGGAGCCGCGGTCCGGCGATGATCCGCGCGGTGGGCGAGCTGATCTGGTCGAGCACGGCCACCGTGGTGCGGGGCGTGAGCGCGCCGAGGACGGCCTCGGCGACCGCCTCCTCGTCCGGCAGGTCCGGGTCGAGGGCGGCGGTGACGAGGCGGGCCCGGCGGGCGGCGGCGGCCACGACGGTGCCGTAGCCGTGGTCGGTGACCAGGACCTCGTCCTCGGGGCCCAGGCCGAGCGCGTCGAGCGCCAGGTTGGCGGCCTCGGTGGCGTTCTGCACCAGGGCGATGCCCTCGGGGTCGGCGTCCAGGTGCGCGGCGATCCGGTGCCGCGCGGCGGCCAGCCGCTCGGGGACGGAGAGGAAGAAGGCGTCGGGGTCGGCGTCGGCCTCCTCGGTGAGCAGCCGGCGGGCCTCGGAGACGGGGAGCGGCACGGCGCCGAAGGAGCCGTGGTTGAGGTGGGCCACCTCGGGGCGGAGCCGGAACAGTGCGGCGCCGCCCGGGAACGCGCCGGGCGCGCCCGTGCCGCCGTCCTCGCCCGTCTGCCGTGTCGTCATGGGCCCGTTCCCCCTGCTCCGCTCGGTCGGCCGGGGACCCCTGCCGGTCCCGGTCCGGCCCGGGTGTCCGGTCCCGGGTCCGGTCTCGGAGTATGCCCGACGGTGCCGCGGCCGGGGACCCCCGGTGGGCTCCCCGGCCGCGGCTCGGCTCATCCGGTGCCCTCCCTCACCGTGACACCTCCGCCCCGGCGACGGGCGTGTCGTCGAGGAAGCCGCCCGACTGGTGCTGCCAGAGCCTGGCGTACGGGCCGTCGGCGTCCAGGAGCTGCTGGTGGGTGCCCTGTTCGACGATCCGGCCCCGGTCCAGGACGACCAGCCGGTCCATCCCGGCGACAGTGCTGAGCCGGTGGGCGACGACGAGGGCGGTCCGGCCCTCCATCAGACGCCACAGGGCGTCCTGGACGAGGATCTCGCTCTCCGAGTCGAGCGCGCTGGTCGCCTCGTCGAGGAGCAGGATCGGCGCGTCGCGGAGGATCGCCCGGGCCAGGGCGACCCGCTGCCGCTGGCCACCGGAGAGCTTCACGCCGCGCTCCCCGACCATGGTGTCGAAGCCGTCGGGCAGCGCGTCGGCGAACTCGGTGACGTGCGCCGCCTCCGCCGCCCGCCGGATCTCGGCCTCGGTGGCCCCGGCGCGGGCGAAGGCGATGTTGTCCCGCAGGGTGCGGTGGAACATGGCCGGTTCCTGCGGTACGTACGCGATGAGGCTGCGCAGGTCGGACTGACTCATCCGGGTGATGTCCTGGCCGGCGACGAGGATCCGGCCCGCGTCGACGTCCGTCATGCGCAGCAGCAGCCGGGTGAGCGTGGTCTTGCCGCCGCCGGAGCGCCCGACCAGGCCGATCTTCGTGCCGGCGGGCACGTCGAGGTCCAGGTCCTCGAAGAGCGGCTTGGCGTCGGCGCGACCGCCGCCGTGGGTGAAGGTGACCCGCTCGAAGCGCACGTCGCCGGTGCGCGAGCGCAGCGGCTCCGGGCACTCCGGGTCGACGACGGTCGGCGGGTCCAGGAGCAGTTCGGTGAACTGTGCCGCCTCGGTCATGGAGCTTTCGAGCCGGCGGTAGATCTGGTTGAACTCGAACATGATGCGGGTCGCGTTGGAGTAGTACGTGAAGGCGACGATGACCGCCTCCACGCCGTGCTGTCCGGCGCCGAGCATCAGGGCCACGACGAGGCCGAGGACGTTGGTCAGCACCGACAGCGGTGCGACGACCGTGTCGATGCGCAGGTTGCCGTAGTCCCAGGAGCGGAGCGTGAGCTTGCGCGACTCGGCGACGCGGGTGCGGTGTTCGGCCGCCTCGCGGTCCTCGGCGGCGAAGGCGCGCACGGTGTCCATGTTCATGAGGCTGTCGGCGACGTGGCCGGAGACCCGGGCGATGGCCTCCTCGCGGTGGGCGACGAGCCGCTGCCGGCGCCGGATGAGCGGCACCACGCACACGGCGGTGACCGCGATCATCAGGAGCAGTCCGACCACGAGCAGCGGCTCGTACTGCCACAGGACGACGGAGGCGAACAGCAACGGCACGAAGCTGCCCATGATGTTGAAGGTGAGGGTGTCGACGAACTCCTCGAAGCGGGAGGCGAAGCTCAGCACCCGCTTGGTGAGGGAACCGGCGAAGTTGTCGTGGAAGAACGCCGCGTCCTTGGCGAAGAGTTCGTCCATGCCGATGACGTAGAGGCGCTCGATGCCGAGGGCGTCGAGCCGGTTGAGGCAGTGCAGTCCGAGCCGCCAGAGTCCCTCCGACAGGAGGAGGACGGCGGCGAAGCCGATGACGTAGGGCAGCATCGCGTGGATGCCGGTGTCGGCGCCGTCCCCCGGGCCGTCCCCGGCGATCCGGCCGACGAGCTTGGCGACGACGAGCGGTGCGATGTAGGCGATGCCGATGTTCCCGAGCGCCGGGAACAGCATCGCGGGAAGGGTGAACCTGCGGAGCCGGAGCAGCTCCTTTCCGTAGTGACGCAGTGCGAGGAGCACCGGGCCGCGGCCCGGCGAACCTTTGTCTGATTCAGGCGAATCCATACCAACCCTGCTTTGTCGGACCCCCATGGAGCTGGCAGTGTCCCGTGGGCGGGCCGGCGCCGTCCAAGCGTTTTTCCGGTGCCGGGACGGGAGTGGTTCAGGTGCCGAGAACGGCCGTCACGGGACCGTCGGGGCGGACGGTGATGCTGTACGCGGCGCGTGCGGGCACGGACCGCAGGCGCGGGGCCGGGGCGGGCAGCAGTTCCTCCAGGAGCGCGGTCGACTCGCGGAGGGCGAACTGCAGTCCGAGGCAGGCGCGGGGGCCGGCGCCGAAGGGGTAGTAGCCGCCGGGACGGTCCGGCCGGCGGCCGGGGGGACTCCGCCGAGGCGGTCGCGTGCGATGCGGAAGAGGGTGACGAGTTCGCCGTCGCCGTCTGCCTGCCAGGCGGCGACGGCGGCCGGGTCGAGCTGGGGGACGGGCGCGGGGGTGACCACGGGGCTTGCTCCTCCAGGGGGCACGGGCCGGCGGGCGGGGAGGTGCGCACGCGGGGCGGGCGCGCGAGCCGTCACGCACTGCAGACAGGCGGGAGCGGTGTGCGACAGGAAGGTTTCAGGCCGCGCGGCCGGAGAGGGGTTCCTTCGGGGAGTTCGCGAGGGATAGATTAGGTTAGGCAAACCTAACTAGGGAGTACGCATGCAGCCCCACACCGCCTCCGGGCCGAGCCCCGCCGAGCGCCTGCGGTCGATCATCGCGGCCGCCCACTCCATGACCGTGGTGACCGACGGGCGCTTCGAGGAGGTCCACGGCCTCGACGGCGACGACCCGCTGGGCCGCATCCACCTGCACGCCCCGGGTGAGGCGCACGAGCACGCCACCCCGCGCATTCCGATCCGCCTTGAGCTCACGGACGTCGCACCCGTGCCGGTGCGCGAGCGGGTGCGGGCCCGGGTCACGCTGTCCGGCCTGGTGGCCGCCCCGTACCGGGCGGACGCGGGCGCGAGCACCTGCATGGAGCTGGGCCAGGCGGTGCTCCAGGACGCGCGCGGGCGCTGGTACGTGACGCTGGCCCAGCTCCAGGAGGCGGCGGTGGACCCGCTGGCCGTCGGCGAGGCGCCGATGCTGCACCACCTGGTCGCCGACCACCCCGAGCTGGTCCCGCTGCTGCTGCGCCTGGTCGAACCGGCCGGCAGGCAGGGGCTGGTGCGGGCGCTGCCGCTGGCGATGGACCGCTACGGGATCACCCTGCGGCTCGAACGGCGCACCGGCCACCAGGACGTGCGGCTGCCCTTCCCGACCCCGATGACCGAGGCCGACCAGGCCGGGCTCCAGCTCCACGCCCTGCTGACCGCGGCGCGCCGTTCCTCGCACCACCGTCTGCCGGCCTGAGCGGGCCTCACCGGGCGCGGGTGTGCCGGGGATCACTCGGGGCGGGGCGGTCTCCGCGCCTACGATGCTTGAGGGATACACGTATCCCTGGCGCCCCACCGCATCCGCCCACCACCCGCCCGAGGAGACCGATCCGTGAGCACCACCGGCGCCGAGCGCGCGAGCTACTTCGAGCGGACCGGCGAGCACCGCTACAAGCCGACGGCGCACGCGGGCGGTGCGTGGAGCCCCGACGAGGTCCACTTCAGCCCGCTGGGCGGGCTCGTGGTGCACGCGCTCGACCGGCACCTCGCGGACCGGCCGGGCGACGCGGCCCTGGCCCGGATCAGCTTCGACATCCTGGGCCGGATCGCGCTCGACGAGTGCGAGATCACGGTCGAGACGGTACGGCCCGGGCGCACGATCGAGCTCCTGGAGGCGACCGTGGTGACCGGCGGGCGCCCGGTGGTCCGCGCCCGCGCCTGGCTGCTGGCCTCACTGGACACCGCGGCCGTGGCCGACACCCCGTTCGAGCCGATGCCCGGCCCCAACGAGCTGGAGCCGTGGCGGATGGCGGACGCCTGGCACGGGCGGCTACATCTCCTCCATCGACGTGCGCCGCACCCCGCCCGTCCGCAAGGGCCGCACCTCGGCCTGGATCTCCACCCGCACCGACCTGGTGGCGGGCGAGCCGAGCAGCGCGCTCGCCTCGTACGTCGCCCTCGTCGACACGGCGAACGGCATCGCGGTCCAGCAGGACCCGGCGCGGTGGATGTTCCCCAACCTCGACCTGACGATCCACCTCCACCGCCACCCCCGCGGCCCCTGGACCGGCCTCGACACCACGGTCACCTTCGGCCCGACCGGCCACGGCGTCACGAGCACGGTCCTCCACGACCTCACGGGCCCGGTCGGCCACGCCGAACAGATCCTCACGGTCCGCCCCCAGCCGGGCACCTGACGGCGGCGCCGGGGACGGCCCGTCAGGGTTCCCCCGGAGTGAAGGCCTCCAGCGCGTCCGCGTCGGTCGCGCGGGCGTGGAGGAAGTAGTCCGCCCAGGACGCGATGTCGGGGTAGGAGGAGTCCCGGATCAGCGCGGCGACGGCGGCCGGCGCGTCGAAGGGGGTGACGCGCAGGTCGACGCCGGGGCCCAGGAGGGCCCAGTGGGCGCCGGGGCGGCCGTAGGGCATGCCGACGCTGCCGGGGTTGACGACGAGGCGGCCGTGGGCGAGGCGGACGTACGGCATGTGGGTGTGGCCGCAGACCACCGTGCGGATCTCGGGGGCGAGTCCGTCGAGCACCTCGTGCCACCGGGCGAGGGGGGAGTCGACCAGGACGACCTCCTCGTCGTCCCGGGGCGTGGCGTGGCAGAACAGCACCTGGCCCAAGCCGGCCACGGACAGCGTGCGGGAGGCGGGGAGGGCGGCGAGGAGGTCGAGGTGGTCCTCGCGGAGCCGCCCGGCGGCCCAGGGGGCGATGGGGTCGGGGATCGTGGTGCGCAGGCCACGGCGGTACTCGAGGAGTTCGCGGTCGGCGTTGCCGCGGATCCAGACGACGCGGTCGCCGAGGGAGACCAGCCGGTCGAGGACCTCGGCGGGTTGCGGACCGGCGGTGATGTCGCCGGTGAGGACGATGCGGTCGGCGGAGCCCACCTCGGGTTCGGCGAGCACGGCGTCGAGTGCCGGCAGGACTCCGTGGATGTCCGACAGGACGGCTACGCGGTTCGGCACGGGCCCAGTGTGCGCCGAAGTCCGCCCGGGCGCGAGGCCGTTCGCCGCGCGCGTACCTCAGGCCGGCAGGAACGGCTCCGTGAGGTGCGGGGTCGCCAGGTGCAGCGGGGTGCCGGGGGTGCGGGCGAGCATGCGGTGCCGGGAACGCCGGGCCGCGTCGGGGTCGGTCTCGTGGGCGTAGGGCAGTTCGGGGTGGAGCAGTTGGAGCGCGTGCACCAGGAGGTCGCCGGTGACGAGCGCCCGCTCCCCGCCGTCCTCGACGAGGACGCTCTGGTGGCCGGGCGTGTGGCCTGGCGTGGCGACCACGTGCCCGGTGCGCAGCGGGGCGTCCCCGTCCAGCAGCCGGAGCCGGCCGGCGGCCGCGAGCGGGTCGGTGAGGGTCTCGCGGAGCTGCGGGTTGAGCGCGTCGAGGGCGTCGAACTCGGCCCGCTGGAGCAGGTAGGCGGCGTTCGGGAAGTAGGGCCGGTGCCCGGCGTCCTCGGCCACGACCGCCCAGCCGACGTGGTCGGTGTGCAGATGGGTGAGCACGACGGTGTCGACCTCGGCCGGGTCGATGCCCGCGGCGGCCAGCGAGGCCGGGAGCACCCCGGGCACCGGCGCCCACGAGGCGGCCGGTCCGTCGGCCGGGCCGATCCCGGCGTCCACGACGGTGAGGCCCCGGTCACCACGGATCGCGTACGCCCGGAACCGCAGCCACCAGCGTCCCTCGGCGTCGACCGAGCCCGGGTCGTACCGGTCGGCCTCGGCCCACTGGGCGGCCGTGGCGCCGGGGAAGGCCTCGGCGCGCGGGGCGAAGAACGGGCCCTCGCCGTCGGCGAGCGCGATGATCTCGGTCGAGCCGATCCGGAGACGGGGTACGAGGGGCGCCATGCCGTGATCCTGCCACGCCCGCCCCGCCGGGCCCCATGGCCCCGGCCTCTGGCGCCCTCACCCGGCTCCCACCTGCGCCGACGGGCGTGGCACCCTGGTCAGCGCGCGTCAGGAACGCGTCAAGAGACGGGACCGGTGACGGCCGGCCCGGCGCGGACCGGGACGGGCCCGGACACGGGGAGGGACGGATGACGGACGGGCCGGCGACCGGGACGACGGGCGGGGAGCCGGGTGGGGAGCCGGGGGCGTCGGCGCACTACGAGGCCTATCTGGAGGGGTACGCGGAGGTCCTGGCCGGCATGTGCGCCACCGGGCGGCGCGCGAGCCGCGACGAGCTGTCCGCGCTGCGGGCCCGCGGCGAGCGGGCCGCGGAGGCCGGGCTCGGCCTGCGCTCCCTCGTACGAGCCCATCTCGCCGCCGCCCGCACGGTGCTGCACGACCTCCCGAGGGCCGACCACGACCGGCTGCTCGCGGCGGTCGAGCAGGCGGTGGACGCCTTCGCCGAGGGCCACGAGCGGGCCCAGCGGCTGGCGGTGCGTCAGGAGGAGGCGGCGCGCCGTGAGTTCATCGACGACCTGCTGTACGGGCGGAGCGACCTGGGCCGGCTCGCGCAGCGCGCCGAGCGGTTCGGGCTGCTCCTGTCGCACGCGCACGCGGTGGCGGTGGCGCAGGGCCCGGAGCCGTACGCCGACGGCTATGCGGTGTCGCGGGCCGTCGAGTCGGCGCTGCTCGCCCGGTTCGGCTCCCGGCACATCCTGCTGACCACCAAGGACGGGCGGCTGATCTGCGTGGCGCCCGGCGACCAGCCCGACGTGCTCACCTTCTTCGCCAAGCAGGCGTACGCGGCGATCGACGGCGGCCGGGTCGCGATCGGCCGCGCGCACTCCGGCGCGGGCGGAGTCGTCCACTCGTACGAGGAGGCGCTGAACGCCCTGGACATCGCCGACCGGATGGGGCTCGACGGGCCGGTGCTCTTCGCGGCGGACCTGCTGGTCTATCCGGTGCTCGCGCGCGACCGGCAGGCCATGGTGGACCTGGTGAACACGGTGCTCGGCCCGCTGCGCCAGGCCCGAGGCGGGGCCCGGCCGCTCCTGGACACGCTCACCGCGTACTTCGACGCCGGCTGTGTGACCACGGAGGCGGCCCGGCGGCTCTCGCTGAGCGTGCGCGCGGTGACGTACCGGCTGGACCGGATCCACCGGCTGACGGGGGCGGACCCGGCCGATCCGACGCAGCGCTACACCCTGCAGACGGCGGTCATCGGGGCGCGGCTCTTCGGCTGGCCGGACCGGGCGATCTGACGACCGCCGCGGCCCCTCCCCCTCCGCCGTCGCCCGGGTCACAGCGCGCTGACGATGTCCTCCACCCGCTGCTTGGCGTCGCCGAAGAGCATCGCCGTGTTCTCGCGGAAGAACAGCGGGTTCTGGACGCCCGCGTAGCCGGAGGCCATCGAGCGCTTGAAGACCACGACCTGGTCGGCCTCCCACACGGTGAGCACGGGCATGCCGGCGAGTGGGCTGGAGGGGTCCTCGGCGCCGGCCGGGTTGACGGTGTCGTTGGCGCCGATGACGAGGACGACGTCGGTGTCCGCGAAGTCCTCGTTGATCTCGTCCATTTCGAGCACGATGTCGTACGGCACCTTGGCCTCTGCGAGGAGCACGTTCATGTGGCCGGGCAGCCGGCCCGCCACCGGATGGATGCCGAACCGCACCTGGACGCCCCTCGCGCGCAGCTTCTCGGTGAGTTCGGCGACCGGGTACTGAGCCTGGGCGACGGCCATGCCGTAGCCGGGGGTGATGACCACCGACCGGGCGGCGGCGAGGAGTTCGGCCACGCCCTCGGGGGTGATCTCCTGGTGCTCGCCGTGGTCGACGTCCGATCCTGACGCGGCCTCGATGCCGAAGCCGCCGGCGATCACCGACAGGAACGAGCGGTTCATCGCCTTGCACATCAGATAGGACAGATACGCACCGGAGGAGCCGACGAGGGCGCCGGTGACGATCAGCAGGTCGTTGCCGAGCAGGAAGCCCGAGGCGGCGGCGGCCCAACCGGAGTAGCTGTTGAGCATCGACACCACGACCGGCATGTCACCGCCGCCGATCGAGGCCACCAGGTGCCAGCCGAGCGCGAGGGCGAGCACGGTCACCGAGACGAGCAGCCACAGCGCGGGCGCGGCCACGAACCACACGGTGAGGGCCACGAACAGGGCCAGGGCTCCCAGGTTCAGGGCGTTCTTGCCGGGCAGCACGAGGGGCCGGGAGGCGATCCGGGCCGAGAGCTTCAGATTGGCGACGACGGAACCGGTGAAGGTCACGGCGCCGATGAAGACGCCGATGAAGACCTCGGCGTGGTGGATGCCGAGCGTGCCGAGCACGTCCAGGGCGCGCGCCTCGTGGCCCGCGGGGTCATGCTCGACGTTGAGGAAGCCGTTCCAGCTCACGAGGACGGCGGCGAGGCCGACGAACGAGTGCAGCAGCGCGATGAGTTCGGGCATGCCGGTCATCTCGACCCCACGGGCCCGCCACAGTCCGACGAGGGCGCCGACCAGCATGGCGAGCGCGAGCAGCGCGGCACCGGCGCCGCTGATGTCCCCGTCGGCGGCGAGGACCACGGTGGCCACGAGGGCGACGCCCATGCCGAGCATGCCGAAGGCGTTGCCGAGCCGGGCGGATTCGTGCTTGGACAGTCCGGCGAGGGCGAGGATGAACAGCAG
>NZ_JBITXM010000002.1:674674-723131 GCF_044544705.1 Streptomyces sp. NPDC053541 | reverse complement strand
ATCGTTCGACTTGCATGTGTTAAGCACGCCGCCAGCGTTCGTCCTGAGCCAGGATCAAACTCTCCGTGAATGTTTACCCGTAATCGGGTCAACACACACGAGAGCGGAACAGCTCGGCCGGAATAAGGCCGACTGTTCACAGCGTCCTCGCTGTGCGCCACCCCAAAGGGGTGGACTTTTTTTCAAAGGAACCTCGACCATCCGAAGATGGACGGGGTATCAACTAATCTGGCGTTGATTTTTGGCACGCTGTTGAGTTCTCAAGGTGCGGACGCTTCCTTCGTACTCACCCTCGCGGGCTTTCCTCCGGGCGCTTCCTTCGTTCTTGCGTTTCCGACTCTATCAGATCTTTCCGATCCGATTTCCTCGGTGCTTTCCGGTCCCGATTGCTTTCGCTTTCGAGGCCTTCCGGCGCGTTCCGACTTTATCAGAAGTTCTGAGTCGGATTTCCCGCCTCCCGGTTCGGGCTCCTGGCACACGGCGGTGCCGGGGGCTTCCCCTCTGGCGGAGCCGTAAACGTACTGGAGGGGGGCGCCCCGATGCAAATCGAGGCGCCCCCCTCCGGGTCGTACGCGACGGACCGTCAGACCTCCACGACCACCGGGAGGATCATCGGGCGCCGGCGGTAGGTGTCGGAGACCCACTTGCCGACCGTGCGGCGGATCAGCTGCTGGAGCTGGTGGGGCTCGACCACGCCGTCCTGGGCGGACTTGTTCAGGGCCTGGTCGATCTTCGGGAGCACCGCGTCGAAGGCGGAGTCCTCGATGCCGGAGCCGCGGGCGTGGACGTTCGGGCCGCCGACGATCTTGCCGGTGGAGGTGTCCACGACCACGAAGACCGAGATGATGCCCTCCTCGCCGAGGATGCGGCGGTCCTTGAGGGAGCTCTCGGTGACGTCGCCGACCGAGAGGCCGTCCACGTACACGTAGCCGGCCTGGACCTTGCCGGTGATGCGGGCGCGGCCGTCGACCAGGTCGACGACGACGCCGTCCTCGGCGATGACGATGTGGTCCTTCGGGATGCCCGTCATCGCGCCGAGCTCGGCGTTGGCGCGCAGGTGGCGCCATTCGCCGTGGACCGGCATGAGGTTCTTCGGCTTGCAGATGTTGTAGAAGTACAGCAGCTCGCCGGCCGAGGCGTGGCCCGAGACGTGGACCTTGGCGTTGCCCTTGTGGACGACGTTGGCGCCCCAGCGGGTCAGGCCGTTGATCACGCGGTAGACCGCGTTCTCGTTGCCGGGGATCAGGGAGGACGCCAGGATCACGGTGTCGCCGGGGACGATCCGGATCTGGTGGTCGCGGTTGGCCATCCGGGAGAGTGCGGCCATCGGCTCGCCCTGGGAGCCCGTGCAGACCAGCACGATCTCGTCGTCCGGCAGGTCGTCGAGGGTCTTCACGTCCACGACGAGGCCGGCCGGGACCCGGAGGTAGCCGAGGTCGCGGGCGATGCCCATGTTGCGGACCATGGAGCGGCCGACGAAGGCGACCCGGCGGCCGTACTCGTGGGCGGCGTCCAGGATCTGCTGGATGCGGTGCACGTGGCTGGCGAAGCTGGCCACGATGATGCGCTTCTGGGCGTTGGCGAACACGTTGCGCAGGACGTTGGAGATGTCGCGCTCGTGTGCGGTGAAGCCCGGGACCTCGGCGTTCGTCGAGTCGGTGAGCAGGAGGTCGATGCCCTCCTCGCTCAGCCGCGCGAAGGCGTGCAGGTCGGTGAGGCGGTTGTCCAGCGGGAGCTGGTCCATCTTGAAGTCGCCGGTGTGGACGGCCATGCCCGCGGGGGTGCGGATGGCGACGGCCAGGGCGTCCGGGATGGAGTGGTTGACGGCGATGAACTCGCAGTCGAAGGGGCCGAACCGCTCGCGGTGCCCCTCGGCCACCTCAAGGGTGTAGGGGCGGATGCGGTGCTCCTGGAGCTTGGCCTCGATGAGGGCGAGCGTCAGCTTGGAGCCGATGAGCGGGATGTCCTGCTTCAGGCGGAGCAGGTAGGGCACGGCACCGATGTGGTCTTCGTGGCCGTGGGTCAGGACGATGCCGACGACGTCGTCGAGGCGGTCCTGGATGGTGGTGAAGTCCGGCAGGATCAGGTCGACGCCCGGCTGCTCCTCCTCGGGGAAGAGGACGCCGCAGTCGACGATCAGCAGGCGGCCGTCGTACTCGAAGACCGTCATGTTCCGGCCGATCTCGCCCAGGCCACCGAGCGGGGTGACGCGCAGGCCGCCCTTGGGCAGCTTCGGCGGGGCGCCGAGTTCAGGATGCGGATGGCTCAAAAGTCTCTCCTCACCACACGCGCCACGTACCGGCTCGGCACGTGGCGCGCATGACATTCGTGCACTTGCTGTGTGTCTTCGGTTACGGGTGTTCGGTTACGACTGTTCATTTACGCGTGTTCAGTTACGGATCTTCGGTTGTGAAGTCTGGTGTCAGAGCTGTACCCCGCCGGCGGTCAGATCGACCTTGAGCCGGGCGACCTCCTCGGCGGAGAGCTCGACGAGCGGCAGCCGCAGCGGGCCGGCCGGGTGGCCCTGGAGGGCGAGGGCGGCCTTGGTGGTCATGACGCCCTGGGTGCGGAACATGCCGGTGAAGACCGGCAGCAGCCGCTGGTGGATCTCGGTGGCCTTGCGGACGTCGCCGGACGTGTAGGCGTCGAGCATGGCGCGCAGCTCGGGGGCGACGACGTGGCCGACCACGGAGACGAAGCCGCAGGCGCCCACGGAGAGCAGCGGGAGGTTGAGCATGTCGTCGCCGGAGTACCAGGCGAGGCCGCTGCGGGCGATGGCCCAGCTGGCGCGGCCGAGGTCGCCCTTGGCGTCCTTGTTGGCGACGATCCGGGGGTGCTCGGCGAGCCGGACGAGGGTCTCGGTGTCGATCGGGACGCCGCTGCGGCCGGGGATGTCGTACAGCATCACCGGGAGCTCGGTGGCGTCGGCGATGGCCGAGAAGTGCCGGTAGAGGCCCTCCTGCGGGGGCTTGTTGTAGTACGGCGTGACGGCGAGCAGGCCGTGCGCGCCGTCGCGCTCGGCGGCGCGGGCGAGCTCCAGGGTGTGGTGGGTGTCGTTGGTTCCGATGCCGGCGACGACGTGGGCGCGGTCGCCGACCGCCTCCAGTACCGCCCGTACGAGCTGCGATTTCTCCGCGTCGGTGGTGGTGGGGGACTCGCCGGTGGTGCCGTTGACGACGAGGCCGTCGTTGCCGGCGTCGACCAGGTGGGTGGCGAGTCGCTGGGCGCCGTCGAGGTCGAGTGCGCCATCCGCCGTGAACGGCGTGACCATGGCGGTGAGGACCCGCCCGAAGGGGGTCTGCGGAGTGGAGATCGGAGCCATGGGTAACACGCTACTCGCTGCTCAGCGCCGGGGGTCCCCTCGGGGGACGCGATAAGGGGAGCCCGGCACTGCCTGCTCGGGGGTTCAAGCAGTGCCGGGTCCGTTTGATCAGCCTAGATGAACTTCACGAAACGCCGCAATACGGACACTTCGCCAGGGTTGTTCGTACTTATGTGCGCCCCTGTTGTGCGCCCCCGTCGCGCGCCCCGCGTCCGGGCTACGGCGCCACCCGGCCGTTCTTGTTGAAGGCGGCGTGGGTCAGCGGCATCAGCCGGGCCCAGTGCTCCTCCATCTTCTGGCCCACCATCTCGATCTCCCGCTGCGGGAAGGACGGGACGGTGGCCAGCTCGTGCTGGGTGCGCAGACCGAGGAAGTGCATCAGCGAGCGCGCGTTGCAGGTGGCGTACATCGAGGAGTACAGGCCCACCGGGAGGACCGAACGGGCGACCTCGCGGGCCACGCCCGCCGCCAGCATCTCCTGGTACGTGGCGTACGCCCGGCGGTACGAGTCCGCCATCACGCGGCCGGTCAGCTCGTGCTGCTCCGGGGTGCCCTCGACGAACTCGTACTTGCCCGGGCGACCCTGCTGGATGAGCTTGCGGTCCGCGTCCGGCACGTAGAAGACCGGCTGGAGCTCCCTGTAGCGGCCCGACTCCTCGTTGTACGACCAGCCCACCCGGTGCCGCATGAACTCACGGAAGACGAAGATCGGGGCGCTGATGAAGAAGGTCATCGAGTTGTGCTCGAAGGGGCTGCCGTGACGGTCCCGCATCAGGAAGTTGATCAGGCCCTTGGAGCGCTCGGGGTCCTTCTGGAGCTCCTCGAGCGACTGCTCGCCGGCCGTGGAGACCCGGGCCGCCCAGAGGACGTCGGAGTCGGTCGCCGCGCTCCTGACCAGGTCAACGGTGACATCACTGCGGATGTCGATCTTCAGGTCGCTGTCTGCGGGGGTGTCGGGCACCGGTGATCCTTCCGAGCAGGCTGATTGCAGTCGCCCACTTTATCCAGGACTCGTCCCCCTACGACTCGAGGATGAGATTCCGCCGCTTTGATGAAAAACCGGCACCAAAGCGCCCTCCCGCTCGTCTGTAGAGACGACCGACACCCACCGCACCGCACTCCAGGAGAGTGGACCATGCCGTCCCGGCGAGAGGCCGTCCCGTTCGCGTTCGTCGCGGAGACCGAGCAGTTCCGCAGTAACGTCACTCCCCCGCCGAAGGAACGTCTCACCGCCTCCCAGTACGTCGGCCGCGCCCTCCTCGGTCTCACCGTCGTCGCCGGACTCGTCGGCTCCCTGGTCTTCGGCATGCCCGCCCTCGGCGGCGGGGACGCGGGCGCCCGGCAGCATCAGTCCGAGGCATCCGAGGACCGCTGAGGTAGCCTCACCGGGCACAGCCACCGAACGTGCTTGTGAGTGAGGACCTGTCGTGCCCCTGCCCTTCCTGACGGCCGACCGCGCGTTTGACGCGGACGAGGACATCGCGCTGCCGTTCGCCGACCACGACCAGTGGCGACGGCCGTACCGGCCCGGGCCGTGGCGGGTGGGGCTCGCCGCCCTCGCGCTGCTGCTGGCCTCGTTCGTGCTGCTCGCCGCCGTGATCATCGCGGTCGCCGGGGCGGCCGGCGGGGCCCTGTTCACCTTCGGCTTCGCCGCGCTGATCATCGCCGTGGCGCTGCGGATGCTCCGGATGGGCGTCTGGGTCAGCCGGGCCGGTCTGCGGCACGTCCGCTTCCTCACCACGACCACCCTGCCCTGGAGCCAGGCCGGCGGGGTGCGCACGGTCCAGCAGCCGGTGCGCTGGCTGGGGCTGCCCCGCACCGTCCAGGGCCAGGCCCTGGTCCTCGTACGGCGAAGCGGCGAGCAGATCGCGCTGCTGACCGACCACAACGCCGACTTCCTCTCCCGCGTCGAGGCCTTCGACCGCGCCGCGGACACCGTCGAGGCCTGGAACGCGGAGTACGCCGGCGCCCACTAGGGACACGTCCCCAGGGGCGCCGGCGTACGCGTGCTCGCGGGTCCGGCGCGGCTAGGCCCTGTCCGGAAAGTGGCGTCGTCTGCCCGCAGGGCAGGGCTCGCGGTGTCTGGTGCGTGCGATCGCACGGCGGAGGTGGGGGCACCTCCCCGGCCGCCAGGCCGAGGGGGCGGAGACATGGCGTGCCATGGCGACCGACGACAACGCGGCACGGGGGCACCTCCCGTGCCCGCAGGGCCACGGGGGCGTGCGTGCCAGACACCGCGAGCCAGGCGAAACTTTCCGGACAGGGCCTAGGCGCGCGCCCGGGCCGACTCGTGCAGGGTGATCGCGCGCTGCATCGCCTTGCGGGCCCGCGGGGTGTCGCGGGCGTCGTGGTAGGCGACCGCCAGGCGGAACCAGGAGCGCCAGTCGTCCGGGGCGTCCTCCGTCTCGGCCTTGCGCCGGGCGAAGACCTCGTCGGCCGAGTCGCGGTCGATGCGGCCGCCCTGGGTGCGCTTCAGCTCGTCGACGGGCAGCCCGCCCTCGGCCTCCAGCTCCGCCGCCAGCCGGTTGGCCCGGCGGGCGAAGCGGGTGTTCTGCCACAGGAACCAGGCGCCGACCACCGGCAGCACGAAGGCTATGGCGCCCATGCCCATGGCGGCCGGCTCCCCGGTGAGGAGCAGCAGGACGCCCTCCATCGCCACCACCCCGAAGACCAGCACCAGGACGGTGGAGAGGAAGACGTACGTGATCTTTCCGCCCATGGCCGTCAGCCCAGGTCCAGGAAGTGTTCCAGGCCGAAGGTGAGGCCCGGGACGGTGGTCACGCGGCGGGCGGCCAGCAGGATGCCCGGCATGAAGCTGGAGTGGTGCAGGGAGTCGTGCCGGATCGTGAGGGTCTCGCCCTCGCCGCCGAGCAGCACCTCCTGGTGGGCCAGCAGGCCCCGCAGGCGTACGGCGTGCACCGGGACGCCGTCCACGTCCGCGCCGCGCGCCCCGTCCAGGGCGGTGGTGGTGGCGTCCGGCTGGGCGCCCAGGCCGGCCTCGGCGCGGGCCGCGGCGATCAGCTGGGCGGTGCGCGTGGCGGTGCCGGAGGGGGCGTCCACCTTGTTCGGGTGGTGCAGCTCGACGACCTCGACCGACTCGAAGTAGGGCGCGGCGATCTGCGCGAACCTCATGGTGAGGACGGCCCCGATGGAGAAGTTCGGGGCGATGAGGACACCGGTCTGCGGGGACTGGTCGAGCCAGCCCTTCAGCTGTGCGAGGCGCTCCTCGGTCCAGCCGGTGGTGCCGACGACCGCGTGGATGCCGTGGCGCACGCAGAAGTCGAGGTTGCCCATGACCGAGGCGGGGGTGGTCAGCTCGACAGCGACCTGGGCGTCCGCCTCGACGAGCGTCTCCAGCTTGTCGCCGCGGCCGAGGGCCGCGACCAGTTCCATGTCCTCGGCGGCCTCGACGGCCCTGACCGCCTCGGAGCCGATGCGGCCCTGGGCTCCGAGGACCGCCACGCGCAGCTTGCTCATTGCTCTCTTCCCTCAGTGACTCGTGAGTGACTCGATGAGTGACTCGTGCGGTCAGGAGACCGCTTCGTGGAGGCGGTTCGCCTGCTTGTCCTTCAGCGGGCCTATCACCGAGAGCGAGGGCCGCTGGTTCAGCACGTCGCGGGCCACCTCGCGCACCTCGTCGGGGGTGACGGCGGCGATCGCGGCCAGCATGTCGTCGACCGACATCTGGGAGCCCCAGCACAGCTCGCTCTTGCCGATGCGGTTCATCAGCGCCCCGGTGTCCTCCAGGCCGAGGACGGTGGAGCCGGACAGCTGGCCGACCGCACGGGCGATCTCTTCGTCGGTGAGGCCGTCGGCGGCGACCTTGTCGAGCTCGTCCCGGCAGATCCGCAGCACGTCGTGGACCTGGCTGGGCCGGCAGCCCGCGTACACGCCGAACAGGCCGCAGTCGGCGAAGCCCGAGGTGTACGAGTAGACGCTGTAGGCCAGGCCGCGCTTCTCCCGTACCTCCTGGAAGAGGCGGGAGGACATGCCGCCGCCGAGGGCGGTGTTCAGCACGCCGAGGGCCCAGCGGCGCTCGTCGGTGCGGGCCAGGCCCGGCATGCCGAGGACCACGTGGGCCTGCTCCGTCTTGCGGCCGAGCAGCTCGACCCGGCCGGCGGTGCGCAGGGTGCGGCGGCCGTCGCGCGGGGCGATCGGGGTGGCCTGCTCGCGGCCGAGGGCGCCGGCGCGTTCGAAGGCGCGGCGGACCTGCCGTACGACGGTGGCGTGGTCGACGTTGCCCGCGGCCGCGACCACCAGGTGGGTGGGGTCGTAGTGCTTCTTGTAGAAGCGGGCGATCTGGTCGCGGGTGAGCGCGTTGATGGTGTCGACGGTGCCGAGGACCGGGCGGCCCAGCGGGGTGTCGCCGAACATGGTCTGCGCGAACAGGTCGTGGACCATGTCGCCGGGGTCGTCCTCGGTCATCGCGATCTCCTCGAGGATGACGCCGCGCTCGGCGTCCACGTCGGAGTCGAGGATGAGCGAGCCCGTGAGCATGTCGCAGACGACGTCGATCGCCAGCGGCAGGTCGGTGTCGAGGACCCGGGCGTAGTAGCAGGTGTACTCCTTCGCCGTGAAGGCGTTCATCTCGCCGCCGACCGCGTCGATGGCGGCGGAGATGTCGAGGGCGGAGCGCTGCTTGGTGCCCTTGAAGAGGAGGTGCTCCAGGTAGTGGGTGGCGCCGTTGAGCGTGGGGGTCTCGTCGCGGGAGCCGACGTGCGCCCAGATGCCGAAGGTGGCGGAGCGCACGGAGGGCAGGGTCTCGGTGACGACGCGGAGACCGCCGGGGAGGGTGGTGCGGCGGACGGTGCCGATGCCGTCCTTGCCGGGCAGAAGCGTTTGGGTACGGGCGACGGCCCGCCCCTTGGTGGAGGGGCGGGCCGTCGTCGCGGAACTGCGGGACGTCACTGGTCGGAGGCGTCCTTCTCGGTGTCGTTCTCCTCGCCCTCGATCACGGGGATGAGGGAGAGCTTGCCGCGCTGGTCGATCTCGGCGATCTCGACCTGGACCTTGGAGCCGACCGGGAGCACGTCCTCGACGTTCTCCACGCGCTTGCCGCCGGCGAGCTTGCGGATCTGCGAGATGTGCAGCAGGCCGTCCTTGCCCGGGAGCAGGGAGACGAAGGCACCGAAGGTGGTGGTCTTGACGACCGTGCCCAGGTAGCGCTCGCCGACCTCCGGCATGGTCGGGTTGGCGATGCCGTTGATCGTGGCGCGGGCGGCCTCGGCGGCCGGGCCGTCGGCGGCACCGATGTAGATGGTGCCGTCGTCCTCGATCGTGATCTCGGCGCCGGTGTCCTCCTGGATCTGGTTGATCATCTTGCCCTTGGGGCCGATGACCTCGCCGATCTTGTCCACGGGGATCTTCACGGTGATGATCCGCGGGGCGTTGGGGGACATCTCGTCCGGGGTGTCGATCGCTTCCATCATCACGTCGAGGATGTGGAGGCGGGCGTCGCGGGCCTGCTTGAGGGCCGCGGCCAGGACGGAGGCCGGGATGCCGTCCAGCTTGGTGTCGAGCTGGAGGGCGGTGACGAACTCCTTGGTGCCGGCGACCTTGAAGTCCATGTCGCCGAAGGCGTCCTCCGCACCGAGGATGTCGGTGAGGGTGACGTAGTGCGTCTCGCCGTCGATCTCCTGGGAGATCAGGCCCATGGCGATGCCGGCGACCGGGGCCTTGAGCGGCACACCGGCGTTGAGCAGCGACATGGTGGAGGCGCAGACGGAGCCCATGGACGTCGAGCCGTTGGAGCCGAGGGCCTCGGACACCTGGCGGATCGCGTAGGGGAACTCCTCGCGGGTCGGCAGGACCGGCACGAGGGCGCGCTCGGCGAGGGCGCCGTGGCCGATCTCGCGGCGCTTCGGGGAGCCGACGCGGCCGGTCTCGCCGGTGGAGTACGGCGGGAAGTTGTAGTTGTGCATGTAGCGCTTGCGGGTCACCGGGGAGAGGGTGTCCAGCTGCTGCTCCATGCGGAGCATGTTGAGGGTGGTGACGCCCAGGATCTGGGTCTCGCCACGCTCGAACAGGGCGGAGCCGTGCACGCGCGGGATGGCCTCGACCTCGGCGGCGAGCGTACGGATGTCCGTGACGCCGCGGCCGTCGATGCGGACCTTGTCCTTGATGACGCGCTCGCGGACCAGGGCCTTGGTGAGGCTGCGGTAGGCGGCGGAGATCTCCTTCTCGCGGCCCTCGAAGGCCGGGAGGAGCTTCTCGGCGGCGACGGCCTTCACACGGTCCAGCTCGGCCTCGCGCTCCTGCTTGCCGGCGATGGTGAGCGCCTGGGCGAGCTCGCCGCGGACGGCGTCGGAGAGGGCGGCGTAGACGTCGTCCTCGTAGTCGAGGAAGATCGGGAACTCGCCCTCGGGCTTGGCGGCCTTGGCGGCGAGGTCCGACTGGGCCTTGCAGAGGACCTTGATGAAGGGCTTGGCGGCCTCGAGACCGGCGGCCACGACCTCCTCGGTCGGCGCCTCGGCGCCGCCCTTGACGAGCTCGATGGTCTTCTCGGTGGCCTCGGCCTCGACCATCATGATCGCGACGTCGCCGTCCTCCAGGACGCGACCGGCGACGACCATGTCGAAGACGGCGTCCTCGAGCTCGGTGTGCGTCGGGAACGCGACCCACTGGCCCTTGATCAGGGCGACGCGGGTGCCGCCGATCGGGCCGGAGAAGGGCAGGCCGGCCAGCTGCGTGGAGCAGGAGGCGGCGTTGATGGCGATCACGTCGTAGAGGTGATCGGGGTTGAGCGCCATGATCGTCTCGACGATCTGGATCTCGTTGCGCAGGCCCTTCTTGAAGGAGGGGCGCAGCGGGCGGTCGATCAGGCGGCAGGTGAGGATCGCGTCCTCGGAGGGGCGGCCCTCGCGGCGGAAGAAGGAGCCGGGGATCTTGCCGGCGGCGTACATCCGCTCCTCGACGTCCACCGTGAGGGGGAAGAAGTCGAGCTGGTCCTTGGGCTTCTTCGACGCGGTGGTCGCGGACAGCACCATCGTGTCGTCGTCGAGGTAGGCGACGGCGGAGCCGGCGGCCTGGCGGGCCAGGCGGCCCGTCTCGAAGCGGATGGTGCGGGTGCCGAAGGCGCCGTTGTCGATGACGGCCTCGGCGTAGTGGGTCTCGTTCTCCACTAGCGGTTTCTCCTACGTTTCGTCTTTGCGTCCGCGGGCCCGTGTGGCACGCGGACGGTGCGGGAGAAGCGGTGTCGTGGCGGGCCGGTCTTCGATCGAAGCTCCCGGGGACCATGCCCGGGGGCCACTACCGAGGACCGGCGGCGTGCCGGCTGCTTCTCGCGCGGGGATGTGGCGTTGTGTGACCAGCCTAAGTGCCGGGGCCCACATCGCGCACGTACAGCAAAGGGAGCGGCCCCCTGAAAGTGGGAACCGCTCCCTTCACGGCGTCTTACTTGGCGCCGGCCGCACCGCGGCGGATGCCGAGGCGGTCGACCAGCGTACGGAAGCGCTGGATGTCCTTCTTGGCCAGGTACTGCAGCAGACGGCGGCGCTGACCGACCAGGATGAGCAGACCACGACGGGAGTGGTGGTCGTGCTTGTGGGTCTTGAGGTGCTCGGTCAGGTCCGAGATGCGGCGGGACAGCAGCGCGACCTGGACCTCGGGGGAGCCGGTGTCGCCCTCCTTGGTGCCGAAGTCGGCCATGATCTGCTTCTTGATGGCGGCGTCGAGAGCCACGCGGATCTCCTCTGGTTCGTGCGCCCACGAGTGCCCCTGGTCTTGGTCTCAGGGGAAGCTTCCGTGACTCGGGAGCGAAGGTCCGATGAGCGCTGCTCCCCGAGCCCTGGGGCTTCCGGGAACGCGTACACAAACGGCCGTCACACAGCGTACCAGCTCACCGAAGGGGCCCCGGGGCCGGGATGCCGCGGGGCCGCGGCGCCGGGGCTCAGCTGGTGAGCGAGCGGGCCCGCATGAAGACGTCGAGGACGGCGAGGCAGAGCGGGACCAGGGAGAGCAGCACGAAGCCCTCGGTGAGGTCGAGCAGCCGGCCCCAGAAGGGCGAGAGGCCCTTGCGCGGGATGATCAGGCCGATCGCGGTGATCAGGGCGGCGCCGGCGGCGACGGCCGCGGTGAGCCAGATCGTACGGATGTCGAGGCCGCCGCGGTCCCCGTACATCAGCAGGTCCTTCACCAGGTCGACCGGCGGGTTCAGGGAGAGGCCGAGGACGAGCAGGGCGATCGCGGCGAGGCCGGCGACCAGGACGCAGGCGACCTGCGAGGTGTAGCGGAAGAGGCGGGCGCGCAGCAGCATCGCGAGGCCGGCGGCGAGGGCGAGCAGCTGGCCCCAGGAGTTGCCGGCGAAGCCGAGGACGGCCGAGGAGCCGACGACGACGGCGGCGCAGCCGCCGACCAGGCCGAGCAGCATCTCGTGGCCGCGGCGGGCCTGGAGCGCGATCCGCTCGCCGTCGACGGGCTGGGCGTCGGGGGCGGCCTGCTGGTGGGGGTCGGCGAGGAACTCGTCGTCGGCGGCGCTGCGCGGCGAGGCGTAGCCGATGGGCAGCCGGGCGAAGCGGGCGGACAGGCCGGGCAGGAAGGCGACCAGGCCGATGGCGACGGGCACGCACACGGCGGCGGTCTGGGTGGCGCCGGCCTCGGTGAGGATCGCGACGAAGGTGGCGAGGGTGCCGACGGTGGCCAGGAAGGTGGCGGCGACGAACGGGGCGTCGCCGCTCGGGGTGAGCGCGACCAGGGCGACGGAGGCGACCAGGACGGTGACGCAGCCCAGCAGGAACTGGAGCCGGCCCGGCCCCTGGCCGGCCTCGGGGGCGAGGATGCCGGAGCCGGCGATCAGCAGCAGGGGCAGCGCGCCGAGGCCGAGGCCGACGGCGGTGGCCCGGTCCTGGTAGACCCGGGCGCGGACGCCGGCGAAGGCGGTGAGGAGCACACCGGCCGCGCCCGCGATGACGCCGGGCAGGCTGTGCATGTCGTGCCGGACCGGGTCGGCGTACCAGAGCACGAAGCCCATGAGGACGAGGAGGAGCACGCCGCCGACGAGTCCGGCGCCGCGCAGCAGGTCGTCGCTCCACAGGTGCCGGTCGCGGGTGACGGCGGAGGCGACGGCGTCGGAGACGTCGTCGAAGACGGCCGGCGGCAGGGACTGCGCGAAGGGGCGCAGGCTGAGCACCTCGCCGTCGAGGACCTGCTGGGCGGCGAGCGTGCGGGCGCCGTCGAGGACGGTGCCGTCGCGGCGCACCAGGTGGTAGCCGGTGGGGGCGCCGGCCGGCTGGGTCTGTCCGGTGAGACGCAGGATCTCCGGGTAGACGTCGGCGACGGCGATGTCCTCGGGGAGTGCGACGTCGATGCGGCTGTCCGGCGCCACGACGGTGACGCGGCAGAAGCCGGTCGCTGCGGTCGTACTCACGTGTCTGGACCCCCTGATTCGCGGTTGCGCACACTGCGCGGACACCCTACCGGGGACCGCTGGCGGTGGCTGCAAGTAGGATCCTGCACTCACGGGGGAGTCCGCATCGAAACACAGTCGACGGGGGCGCTGGTGCGGTGAATCCTCCCCGAGCCCGCCCGTAACGAGGGATTGATGCGCCGGTGAGCCAGATCGTCGTCAAACGCCCGCCGAGGTCCCTTCCTCCGGAAGTACCCGGCGAGGAACTGGTCCTGGAGTCGCCGCCGGAACTGCCGCGGGGACAGCAGGAGTCCGCGCTGATGCAGCTCCTGCCGATGCTCGGCATGGGTTCGTCCGTGGTGTTCTTCTTCATGACGCCGTCGCCGATCATGCGCATCATGGGCACCCTGATGCTGGCGTCGACGGTCGGCATGGCCATCGCCCAGTTCGTCAGATTCCGTCGCGGTACGCAGGGGCAAATGGCCGATGTGCGGCGCGACTACCTCAAATACCTCGCGCAGACCCGGCGTACGGTGCGGCGCACCGCGCGCAAGCAGCGGGACGCACAGCTCTATCTGCACCCGGCGCCCGAGCAGTTGTGGTCGGTGGTCGCGGAGGGCTCGCGGGTCTGGGAACGGCGGGTCGGCGACCACGACTTCGCGCAGGCGCGGATCGGGCTGGGCGCGCAGCAGCTGGCGACCCCGCTGGTAGCGCCGGACACCGCGCCGGTGGACGAGCTGGAGCCGCTGTGCGCGGGCGCGATGCAGCAGTTCCTGGCGGTGCACGGCACGTTGGACGGGCTGCCGATGGCGGTCTCGATGCGCGCCTTCTACCACGTGACGGTGTCCGGTGACCCGGAGTCGGTGCAGTCCGCGGCGCGCGGACTGGTGGCGCAGCTGGTCACCCTGCACTCCCCCGACGACCTGATGGTGGCCGTGGTGGCGGCGCGCGGCGCGCAGGAGCGCTGGGACTGGACGAAGTGGCTGCCGCACACGCAGGTGCCGGGCACGGTCGACGGGGCGGGCACGAAGCGCCTGTTCGGCGACGACCTGGGCGAGCTGGAGCAGCTGCTGCGCTCGCGGCTCGACGGCCGGCCGCGGTTCAGCCGGGACAGCCAGCCGGTGCTCGACCAGCCGCACGTCGTGGTGATCCTGGACGGCGGGATGGTGCCGCCGGACTCGCTGTTCGCGGCGGCCGAGGGCCTGCAGGGCGTGACGATCGTCGAGGTGGTGTCGGGCGAGCTCGACGAGCCGCGCGGCGGTCTGTCCGTGGTGGTCCGGCCCGGGCGGCTGCGCCTGGAGTCGGGCGGCGGTTTCGCCTACGAGGGCGTGCCGGACGTCATGTCGCTGCAGGCCGCGGAGGCGCTGGCCCGGCAGCTGGCGCCGCTGCGGATGGGCGGCGGGGACGACGACGAACCGCTGCTCGCCAACCTGGACTTCACGGATCTGCTGAACCTCGGCGACGCGGCCTCGGTGGACGTGGCGCGCACCTGGCGGCCGCGGTCGGTCGCCGAGCGGCTGCGGGTGCCGATCGGCGTCGGCGAGGACGGCTCGCCGGTCATGCTGGACCTGAAGGAGGCCGCGCAGGAGGGCATGGGCCCGCACGGTCTGTGCGTGGGCGCGACCGGTTCCGGCAAGTCGGAGCTGCTGCGCACGCTGGTGCTGGGGCTCGCGGTGACGCACTCCTCGGAGACGCTGAACTTCGTCCTCGCGGACTTCAAGGGCGGCGCGACCTTCGCGGGCATGTCGCAGATGCCGCACGTGGCGGCGGTCATCACCAACCTGGCGGACGACCTGACGCTGGTCGACCGCATGGGTGACGCGATCCGCGGCGAGCTGCAGCGGCGGCAGGAGCTGCTGCGGTCGGCGGGCAACTACGCCAACATCCACGACTACGAGAAGGCGCGGGCGGCGGGTGCTCCGCTGGAGCCGCTGGCCTCGCTGGTCCTGGTCATCGACGAGTTCTCCGAACTCCTCACCGCCAAGCCGGACTTCATCGACATGTTCATCCAGATCGGCCGCATCGGCCGTTCGCTGGGTGTGCACCTGCTGCTGGCCTCGCAGCGCCTGGAGGAGGGCAAGCTGCGCGGCCTCGACACGTACCTCTCGTACCGGATCGGTCTGCGGACCTTCTCGGCGGCCGAGTCGCGCACGGCGATCGGCGTGCCGGACGCGTACCACCTGCCGTCGGTGCCGGGTTCGGGCTATCTGAAGTTCGGCACGGACGAGATGACCCGCTTCAAGGCGGCGTACGTCTCCGGCACGTACCGCACGGGCGGGCCGCGCCTGGAGGCGGGGAACATGCCGATCGAGCGGCGGCCCGCGCTGTTCACGGCCACGCCGGTGCCCGTGGTGTACGCGGCGCCGGACCCGGCGTACCTGACGGCGCAGCGCTCCGAGGAGGACGACGCGCTCGCGGACACGGTGCTCGACGTGATCGTGCGGCGCCTTGAGGGGCAGGGCGTGCCAGCCCACCAGGTGTGGCTGCCGCCGCTGGACCAGGCGCCTTCGCTGGACCAGCTGCTGCCGGGGCTCGCGCAGACCGCGGACCGGGGTCTGACGGCGACCGAGTACACCCGTCCGGGCGGGCTCACCGTGCCGCTCGGCCTCATCGACAAGCCGTTCGAGCAGCGCCGTGAGGTGCTGTACCGGGACTTCTCCGGCGCGGCGGGCCACATGATGGTGGTGGGCGGTCCGCAGTCCGGCAAGTCGACCCTGATGCGCTCGCTGATCTCGTCGTTCGCGCTCACCCACACGCCGGCCGAGGTGCAGTTCTACTGCCTGGACTTCGGTGGTGGCGGCATGTCCTCGCTGGCCGAGCTGCCGCACGTCGGCGGGGTGGCCTCGCGTCTTGACCCGGAGCGGGTGCGGCGCACGGTGGCCGAGGTGCTGGGCGTGCTCAACCGGCGCGAGGAGCTGTTCCGTTCGCACAACATCGACTCGATGGCGACGTACCGGCGCAAGCGCGCGGCCGGCGAGCTGCCGAACGAGCCGTGGGGCGACGTCTTCCTGGTCATCGACGGCTGGGGCGGTTTCCGCACCGAGTACGAGGGCCTGGAGTCGGTCATCTCCGACCTGGCCTCGCGCGGTCTGGGCTACGGCATCCACGTGGTGATCACCGCGGCCCGCTACATGGAGGTGCGGGCGGCGCTCAAGGACCAGATGCTGGGCCGGCTCGAACTGCGCCTCGGTGACGTCATGGACTCCGAGTTCGACCGCAAGGTCGCGGCGAACGTGCCGACCGGTGTGCCGGGCCGCGGCCAGGTGCCGGAGAAGCTGCACTTCATGGGCGCGCTGCCGCGGATCGACGGATCGAGCTCGGCGAGCGACCTGTCCTCGGGCACGGCGGCCTTCGTCGAGGCGGTCCGCACGGCCTGGCAGGGCCCGGGCGCGCCGGCCGTGCGGCTGCTGCCGCACAAGCTGCCGGCGGAGCAGCTGCCGAAGGGCTTCGAGTTCCCGCAGCACGGCATCGCGATCGGCATCGACGAGACGCGGCTGGAGCCGGTGTTCGTCAACTTCGACACCGACCCGTTCTTCCTCATCTTCGGCGAGAGCGAGTCGGGCAAGACGAACCTGCTGCGGCTGATCGCGAAGCAGATCGGCGAGCGCTACTCCCCCGACCAGGCGAAGCTGGTCGTCGGCGACTACCGGCGCTCGCTGCTCGGCGCGCTGCCGGAGGAGCACCTCCTGGAGTACGCGCCGATGGCGAGCTCCATGCAGATGCACATGGAGGCCCTGTCGGGCGTCTTCGCCCGCCGCCAGCCGCCGCAGGACGTGACGCCGCAGCAGCTGCGGGACCGCAGCTGGTGGTCGGGGCCGCAGGTCTTCATCATCGTCGACGACTACGACCTGGTGGCCACGAGCGCGGGCAACCCGCTGGCTCCGCTGGCGGAGTACCTGCCCTTCGCCCGCGACACGGGCGTCCGCTTCATCATCGCCCGCAACAGCGCGGGCGCCTCGCGCTCGATGTACGAGTCCTTCATGCAGCGCATCAAGGAGCTGGGCGCCCAGGGCGTCGTCCTCTCGGGCGACCCCTCGGAGGGCGACCTCATCGGCACCGCCCGCCCCCGCCCGATGCCCCCGGGCCGCGGCTACTTCGTGGGCCGCCGGGGCCAGGCGTCGCTGGTGCAGACGGGGCGGCTGGCGGAGCGGTAGGGGTTCGCCGGGACGGGGTGTGGGAGCACCTCGGGAACATGACGATCAGGACAACGCACACGAGGGGGACGCATGTCGTTCGATGACGAATGGGCGCAGCAGAAGAGCGCCGCGGCCATGCGGCTCAACCAGCTGCCCGCGGACCAGGGAGGCGGCGGCAGCGGCAAGCCCGACCTGGGGACGACGCCGGCGAGGAAGCGACAGGCCGGCAACGACATCGAGAACCACGTCCAGCCGAAGGTGCGGGAGGGTGCGGACGCGGCCGACGAAGGCACCAACGGCGCCATCGCCGAGTTCAAGGGATGGGACACCGCGGCCGGCCTCAAGAAGGCCCACGAACACTGGGACACGCAGGTGACCCGGCTGCAGGGCCGGCTGGGGTCGGAGCGGGATTCGCTGAAGGGCACGGCGAACGCTTTCATGCTCAACGACCTGGACACGCGGTACCGCTTCAACGCGGCGAATTCCAAGATCACGGATGTTACCCAGTAGGGGGCCGGAATGCCGACGTACCAAGAGATCATGCAGACCGACCTCGGCAAGCTGATCACGGCCGCCGACGGCTGGAAGAAGATGGCCGACAAGTTCAAGGAGGCGGAGGACCTCTACGAGAAGCAGGTCCAGAAGGTCGCCACGGACGACACCCTGTGGACCGGGCAGGCCCAGCAGGTCGGCGCCCTGAACTTCAGCATCACCCGCAAGGAGCTCGACTCGGCGCAGAAGGAAGCACGGGCCGTGGAGTCCCTGCTGCGTGACGCCCACGGCACCTTCACCGAACTCAAGAACCGGGTGAAGTCGGCGGTGGACGAGGCGATCGCCGCCGGCATGAAGGTCAACGAGTCCGGGAACGCCAGCTACGACTTCAGCAAGGTCAGCGCGGAGGAGGCCTACAGCATCCGCCACGACCCGGACCTGCACGAGGTCGAGATGTCGTGGACGCGCAAGATCAGCGATGCGGTCAAGGCGGTCACGGACTACGACGCGGACGTCAAGGTCGCCCTGCTCAACGCCTCCGGCGCCGACGGCACCGCTCCGTTCGGCTTCAACTCCAAGCCGGTCAACGACGTGGAGGCGGTCGAGGCCCTCAAGCTCTCGGAGAAGGTCCGCGAGGGCAAGGCGTCGAAGGCGGAGCTGGAGCACTTCCGCGACCTCCTGGAGAAGAACTCCAAGGACAAGCACTTCAGCGAGGCCTACCTGGACGGCCTGGGGGCGAAGGACACCCTGGCGATCGCGGACAAGATGAACCTGGCCGCGAACGAGCGGGGGCTCTCGGACGCCGAGAAGAAGCTCTACAACTCGATCAACGCCGGCCTGGCCGACACGATCGCCTCGGGCACGAGCGACCCGAAGAGCTACGCGTACCGCCCGTTCGTCGACGGACTGAAGAAGCTCGGCGACGAGGACGTCACCACCAGCGGCATCGTCCCGGCGAAGGGATACCAGGTCCTGCTCACCCTCATGGGTCAGGGCAACCCCGACGCCTACGGCAAGGAGTTCCTCAACGAGCTCGGCCACGACATGATCGCGATCGAGAAGAAGCACCCCGAGAACTGGGTGCACTTCTACGACGCCGAGCGCCCCAACATCGCCCACGACCCGCTGGACAGCCTGCTCAACATCATGAGCAAGGACCCGGCGGACGCGGAGTACTTCCTGGACCCGAAGGCGCCGGGGAACGAGAACGACCACCTGAAGTTCCTGCTCACCGAGCGGAAGTGGGTGGACCCGATGATGAACAACGCCTACGGCCCGCCCATGAAGATGGAGGACCCCTTCCAGGCCACGGGCCTCGGCAACGCGATCCAGGCGGCGGCGACGGGGCACGAGCCGGGCGAGAAGCTGGGGCCGGTGGGCGCGCACACGGAGGGGCAGGCGCGGGTCATGCACCACGCGATCCAGTACCTCGACTCCGAGATGGGCGGCGACGAGTTCCCGGAGGACCTGAAGAACATCCAGCAGCCCATGGCCCGCGCCCTCGCGGACTATGTGGCCGACACCCACCTGACGCTGGGAGGCCAGGAGGCGGAGTACGGCGCCATCAAGGGCAACCCCGACATCACCGGATCGGGCGACAACGCGCACATCGCGGTGGGACAGGGCAGCCTCGTCCGTGTCATGCGCGGAATCGCCGACGACGGTGCGGCGTACGCCCTCCTCTACGAGGCGGAGCGCTCGTACTCGGCCGCCCAGCTCGCCGAGGCTCCCGCCTTCAACGGGGACAGGGTCCACGGCGGGAGCTCGGAGTGGAACGACCGGGCAAACGACATCGGGGCGGCCATGGGCGCGCTCAACGGCATCGGCGCCGATGTCTACAAGGACAAGGGTGACGACAAGGTCGAATGGGCCGAGGGAACCTCGGAGCACACGGCCGCGGCCGTCAACGGTCTGATTGGAGAGATCCCCATCGTCGGAACGGCCGGGGGTTCCCTGATCGACTCGCTCAAGTACGAGTGGGTCAAGGACGTCACCGACGAGGCCGAGGCACAGGGCAAGAAGGACTCCAGCAGCAACTACGCGCTCGGCATGGAAGGAACCAACCGTCTGTTCGACGCTTGGGGAAAGCAGAACGGGATCTACGAAGAAGGCCCGTGGAAGGAAGCCAAGAACAGTGCCAACGTCGCATACGACTCCGGGCGAAACGCCGCCAAGTCCCACCTGCAGCCCGGCCAGTAGAAGTCGACGCCTCGGGGCGGCGACCCTGCTCGTCGCTGCGGCGATGGTCATGGCCGCCTGCACCTCGGACGGATCCGACTCTCAGGTCGAGGGGCTCTGCGGGCCGGCCGCCGACTCCGAGGCGGGCAAGGCGCTGCGTGAGGTCCTGGAAACGGATGACTTCGCCACCGAGGCGATGCAGACGGACGAGCGTTTCCTCGCCCGTTTCACGAAGGACCTCAAGGAATGGGGAGGAAAGGACTCCACGTCGCCTTCCTACCTGTGCACATTCGTGCCGGCAGACGACGAACAGAAGAGTGTCGTCCTCTCCTACGCGTGGTCTCCTGCCGAGGAGCCACAGGAGAAGACCGCCAAGGGCGGTGCGACGCTCTATGACGTGAACGGCGCGACAGGGGAGCCGGGCCACCTCGGCACGACGCTGTACGTGACGTGCCGAATGCCGGGCGAACTCGGCGAGAACTCGAAGAAGGCCGTGCTTCGGGCGGACGCCTCGCTCACCGTCAATCGAGGCAAAGAGGTGACCAAGGCTCTGGAGGAACGTCAGCTGTCCGCCCTCTACTTGATGACCCGAGGGGTGACGGACGCCCTCGGCTGCGAGAACAAGCCACTGGACAAGGCTCCCGTGGTCAAGCCGTCGACCCGCGGTGCCGCGTCGTGAGACTCGGTCCAGGACGCGGCTCGCAGACGCGACGGTTCCCGGCCGTCCTCAGCCTGCTCCTGCTCGCGGCAACCGCCTGCGGCTCCGGTGAGGAGCCGCAGGCGGGGCCTCCGGACGACTACCTGTGCACCATCGCTCCGGGCTCCCCGGAGGAGAAGCTGCTGCTCAAGGTTCTACGGGCGAGGTCCTTCACCTTCGGGTTCAACCACCGGACTCCCGACTTCGTCGAGGGGATGCGGATCAATCTCCGCGGAGAGCCGGAAACGCTGGTCAGAGACGGACTCGTGCAGTGTTCGTACTACCCGAACGGCGACCGGGGTTTCGGTCAGGCGACCATCGAGTTCCGCTGGTCCTCGCCTGCCGATGCGAAGAAGGACGCCGCAGTGGAGGGGGCGCGCTCCTACGACCTCACGGGATCGGCTGACGTGATCGGGGTGTCCCATGACGTCTCGACGGACCTCTATGTCCCGTGCCGCCTGTCCGGCGAGCTGGCCGAACGGTCGAAGCGGGTCCATCTGCACGCCACCACCTCGTTCACCGTGAACCTGGGCGAGGTCCACGACCACGGCACCCAGGATCAGCAAATGGACTTCGTGTACCGGATGACGCGCCGGGCCACGGAGGTATTGGGCTGCGAGAACAAGCCCCTGAAGAAGGATCCCGTCGTGAAGCCGGTCGCGGGGACGGGCGCGTCGTGAGGCCATCGACTCGGCGCCAGGATCTTTCCGATCCGCACTCACGTTCAGGAGGCCGGCCATGGGTCTGTTCGACAGACTGACCGGGACCAAGCGCCCGAGCCCGGCCGTGACGCCCCGTTCCGTCGCGGAGGTCCGTGCCGCACTGATCGCGGTCAACGGCGCCGACCGGCCCTATGTGGTGCGCAACGCCCGCCCCGCGGAGAAGGCCGACCTGGTGGCGGAGTGGCGGGTGCTGGAGCCCGCCTGGCGGGAGTACTTCCTGTCGTACCGGCTGGAGCGGACCCTCAAGGTCAGGATGCGTCTGGTCGCCGAGAAGCACGAGGTACGGGCTCTCGACGAGGAGGTGGAGATCCGCTGGGTGGGGGACACACCGACGCTCGCGGTCTCCGCGGCATACGGCCGGGGGCAGGTCACCACGGTGTCCAGGCAGTGGACCATCGAGCGGGGGGAGGACGGCCGGCGCCGGCTCGTCGAGGACTCCGTCTTCGACACCCGTCAGCTGAAGGATCCGCTGCGTCAGGCGGTGGTGGATGCCGGTTGGACCTGGCGGGGAAGGGTGTTCGGTCTTTGATCGGCCTCGGCCCGGTGGCCGCCGGGCCGAGGCGCGGAGGCGCGAAGGCGCGAAGGCCGGAGGCGTGGAGGCGGAGGGATTCCGTCCGATCCGGCTGACACGCGGACCCGTCAGCACCCATGATTGACCTGCAAGGACGCGATGCCGACGTCGTGTCCGAACGGCACGTGAAGGGGCAGAGCCAGATGGGCACTCAGCAGGAGAAGGACGAGCTGTACGCGCTCGACATCAGCGACGTCGAGTGGCAGGGCGCCCCCGGGACGAGTCCGGACGAGGAGCGGGTGGAGATCGCCCACCTGCCGGGAGGCGGGGTCGCGATGCGGTCGTCGCTCGATCACGACACGGTGCTGCGCTACACGAAGGCGGAGTGGGACGCGTTCGTGCTCGGCGCGCGCGACGGGGAGTTCGACCTCCGCTAGCGGGGTCACCGCCGTACGAGGAAGGGCCCGCTCCTTCGTAGGAGCGGGCCCTTCCTCGTGTGCGAGGAGCGTCGATCAGTACGACTCGGTGAAGAGGCGCGAGGCCTTCACGTCGGTGGCGCGGTAGCTGTCCTTGCCCTGCTCGACGATCTGGGCGATCTTCTCGAGGCGGTCCTTCATGTCGGTGGCGCGGTGCTTGTACTTGCCCTGAAGGATCTCGTACTCGCGGTGCGCGTCACCGTCCCAGGTGTCGGTGACGACCTTGAGCGCCCGGTCCATCTTCTCGAGGTCCTGGACGATGTTCTTCGAGACCGCGCGGATGCGGTTCGCCATCTCCTGGACGCTCTCGTACCGGACCTTGGTCCCGCCGTTGTCGACAGACATGCTGGTTCCCCCTGTTCGTCAGATGTTGTTGAGCGACGAGTGGTTGACGGCGGCGAAGGTGGCACGCACGTCGTCGTCGTTCGCGTTGCTGAGGTTCTTGGTCTCGCTCACGGCGTTGAGGAGGACGTTCAGCAGACGCCGGATGACGTCGTGGTCCTCGTTGAGGTTGTTCTGGGCGGTCTTGAAGCCCACCGCACCGACACCGGTCCAGCCGGCGGCGCAGGTCTCGAGGATGTTGGCGAGCTCGCGCGCCTGCTTCGAGACCGCCTCACCCGTCTCGACGATCTTGTTCTTCGCCTGAGTGATCGGATCGTCTGCGAGTCCGAACCCACCAGCGGGAGTGCTCATGTGATGCTCCTCTTGTTGTCGATGCTGCAGTTGTTCATGCGTCTGTCGACGCTCTCCTGCGTACTCCCGCCACTACGCCGAAGCCGATCAGGGCGACGACTGCGACGGCACTCGCGGCGATGGCCCAGAGCGGGAACCCGCCCTTGTCGGACTCGGCGGCCCGGGTGTTGTCCTTGGCCTGGCCGTTGCCGCTTGCCCCCGTGTTCTCAGGAGAGGGGGAGGTCTGGGGTGGTGTTGTCTTCGCGGCGCCCGCGCCCTGCGCGGCGAGCAGCGGGTTCACGTCGGGGTCGCCCGGGTTGCCCTTGCCTTCGAGGAGGACCTGGGCGGGGCGGATGGTTCCGTAGCCGATGTACTTGGAGGGGACGGGGCCGTTGTGGCCGGCCGTCTCCATCATGACCCGGAGTACCTGGTTCGCGGTCCAGTCGGGGTGGGCGGACCAGATGAGGGCGGCGGTGCCGGAGGCGATGGCGGCGGAATGGCTGGTGCCCCAGAAACCGCAGAACTTGTTCTTGTTGTCGGGGCAGCGTCCCGGCATGTCGATGCCGGGAGCCACGAGGTCGACGTAGGAACCGTAGTCGGAGAACTTGGCGACCTTGCCCTTGGTGTCCACGGCACCAACGGCAACCACTCCGGGAACCGACGCGGGGTAGACGTTGCGCCGTTCCCTGCCGTCATTCCCGGAGGCGGCGAAAATCAAAGCACCCTTCCGAACCGCGTAGTCGACGGTGCTCTGCCACTCGCGGGCTTCGGACGCGTCCGCCACGCCACCGGACGAGATGTTGATCACCCGGGCGCCGTTGTCCACCGCGTAACGGATGCCTTGGTGAAAGGTCTTCCATCCGGTGAAGGCGTAGTCACCGGTCTTGACCGGAAGGATCATCGCTTCCGGAGCGATGCCCTTCACACCGCCCTCGGCGCCGGTCCCAGCGATCGCAAGCGCCATGTTGGTGCCGTGACGGTCCCTGTCCTTGTCGTCCACCCGACCCAGCCCGCCCGTGTCGAAGTTGCGCCCGGGCAGCACCCGTCCTCGCATCTCCGGCACCGTCGAGTCGACGCCGGTGTCAAGCACTGCCACGGTGATGCCCTTGCCGGTGGCCACCTTCCACAGCTCGTCGGCCTTCATCGCGTCCAGGTACCACTGGCGCGACCGCATGTCGTCCGCCGTCGCGGCCGGCGCCGCGACGGTCCAGGTGGCGACGACGGCCGACATGGCGCCGAGCAGGGCGGCTGCTCGGCGCCCGGCGACCCGGGTGAGGGGGGACATCAGGGAAGTGCTCCTAGTCGATGACGGGCGGGACGATCCGGCGCTGGCCCGAGGTCCACGTCTCCTCGTCCTCGGACAGATAGTCGGGGCGGTGGCCCTGCTGCTGCCGCTCCTCCCCCTCCGGCTGTGTCGAAGCGGTCGGACGCACGAGCCCCGTACCACCGGGCGTGAAGGCCGAGCGTCCACTCACACCGGACGCCGAGGGCGTGCCCACGGTTCCGCCCGGCTGGCTCGCCAGACGGCGACCCGAGCCGCCCTGGCCGCCGACGGGGCCGCCGTGCATGCCACCGGCACCCGGGCCGTGGATGCCGTTCGCACCACGTCCGTACTGCGTGCCGGCGCGCTCCTCGCCGATGACGGTGCCCATGGGCATGCGGCCCATCTGCTGGTTCATCAGCGGGCGACCGGGCACCTGGCGACCACCGGTGATGCCGTCGGCACGGCCCAGCGGGCCGAGCGGACTCGGCCCGGGGATTCCGGTGCGGCCCGCCGTGGTCGGCAGACCGGTGACCGGCACCTTGGGCGGCTGGTAGCCGCCCTGCTGACCCAGCGGCGGCGCCACGGGCGGCAGCGGCGGGAGGGGCACCGGGTTCGCGGTCAGCGGCGGCGTGCCGGTGGTGGTCACCGGAGGCTGCACGGGCGGCCGGTTCACGGTCTCCGGCGGCGGCGTCAGCGTCACGGAGTCGAGGTTGGTGTCCACCTCGGACTCCGGCGGAACCACCGGAGGGAGTGAGGGCGGGACCGACGGCGGATTCACCGGATCGAGGATCTGCCGGTGCGTGTCCGTCGGGCTCGACACGTCGGCCCGCGGGAGCGTCGTGTGGCCGGTCTGGGTGGTGCCCGCGCCAGAACCGGTGCTCGCGTACGTACCGGAACCGGTGCTGCCGCCGGAACCGTACTCGGTGTACCCACCGTCCCAGCGGCTGTCCATCGGCTTGAACTCCGGCTGCCGCTCCGCTGAGAGACGTGCGCTCGTCGTGTCGTAGTACGACGACAGACGCTCCATCTGCTGGATGGCTTCCTGGAGCTTCGGGCCGGTCTCCGCCTCGATCCGGGCCTTCTCCTTCTCCGGGTCCGCGTAGCACATCCCGGCAGGCTTCGGCAGGGCAGCCTTGGCCTCGGTCAGCGCGTTGCCCGCGCGCTTCATCTCCTCGGAGACGACCTTGGTGAAGTCACCGAGAACGAGCGTCTCGCGGACCATGCCCTCGCCCCAGAGGCGGAAGGCGTCGCCGCCCTCGCCCTCCCAGCGCACGTGGGAGATGTAGTGCCTCAAGTCGGTGGCGATGTCGAGAATCTTCGGCACCGCGGCGGCAAGCGCCGTACCCGCGCCGGAAATCTCCTCGGGCTTGGCCGACGCGATCATCGCGTACAGAGCGTCCAGGGACTTCCCCTCGAACTCTCCAGACATCGTGTTGTCCTCCCCCGCTTAGCTGAAGCCGCCGGAATCGGTGGTGTTGGTGGTCGGCTTGGCCGGCTCCTGCGGCTTGGCCGGGTCCTCGACGCCCGCCTCGGTGTGCTTCTCGTAGTCGGCCTGCGTGCTCTTCTGGATCTGCTGGAAGCGCTGCCGCTGTTCCTCGTTCACGCTGTCGTAGCCCTTGTCGGCGATCTGTGCGCGAATCCCCATCGCCTCGATCGTCTCGCCGAAGATCTTCGTCAGCTCCTCGAGCCGCGTGCGCACCTTCTCGTACTGTGCGTGCAGCTGCGTCGCCGCGCTGAAGCCCGTGCCGTACGACGCGGCCGTGACCTTCTGCTCGCCGATCTTGGTGTGCTCGGCCGGCGAACCCTTCAGCTCGTCGACCAGCTTCTGCATGCGCGTCTGGAAGGTCAGGAGCGTCACTTCACCGACATCGAGCCCCTGCTTGCCGCCGTCCCCGTCCGGCCCTGCCACGTCGCTTCCCCCTCGTCACACGTTCGAACTCGACCACTCTAGCCACTAGGTACGACAGTTCCAACTGCAAAGCTACCTAGGTATTCCTACTCATTCACGCATCAGCTGAGGCCCCGTCAGATCCTCCGCCTCCTCCGGCTGTCCCTCAGGACCACCGCCGTCCCCGAAACCACCGCCACCAGCACGCCCGCGATGCCCAGGGCGTACGTCGCCAGGCGCTCCGAGCGTTCCTGGGGGGTCTCCGACATGGACATGTGGGCCGGTTCCGGGGCCGGGGGCCGCGGTGGGCCCGGGTCCGGGGTGGGGCCGCCGGTCTTCGGGGGTTCCGGGCCGTCGGCGAGGGCGCGGACCGGGTCGACGACGCCCCAACCGACGTGGTTGTCATGGCCGTTGATCGAGCGGATCGCCGTCTGTTCGATCCGGGTGGCGATCTGGGCCACGGTCCACTTGGGGTACTTGGCGCGCAGCAGGGCCGCCACGCCCGCGACGTACGGGGCCGAGAAGCTGGTGCCGTTGTCGACGCACTGGCCGCCGCCCGGGACCGTCGAGACGATGTCGACGCCCGGGGCGGCGACGCCGACGAAGGTGCCGGACTGGGAGAAGGGGGCGCGCTCGTTGTTGCGGTCGGAGGAGGCGACGGCGATGACGCCGGGGAAGGCCGCGGGATAGGTGTTCTTGAGTTTGCCGTCCATGCCGTCGTTGCCCGCGGAGGCGACGACCACCACGTTGGCGTCGATGGCGCGCGCCACCGCCTGGCCCAGTTTCGAGTCGGGGGACAGCGGCTGGGTGGTGTCCTGCGAGATGTTGATGACCTGGGCGCCCTTGGCGACCGCGTGGTCGATGGCGAGGGCCATCGTGTCCGACTTGCCGCTGTTCTTCTCGTCGTTCTGGCGGATCGGGATGATCGTCGCCTCCGGCGCCAGGCCCACGAAGCCCGTGCCCTTGCGCGGGCGGGCCGCGATGATGCCGGCGACCTTCGTGCCATGGCCGACCTCGTCGACGGTGCCGTCCGTCTTGCCGCGCTGGTCGTTGCCGGCGCCCGGGTTCTGCTTGTCGGGCTTCAGGTAGTCCTTGCCCGCCTTCGCGTCCACCGCGGGCTTCAGCTGCGGGTTGACGTCGTCGACGCCGGTGTCGATGACGGCGACGCGGACGCCCTTGCCCTTGGTGTCCTGCCACAGCTCGTCCAGCAGCACCCGCTGGAGCGACCACGGGATGCCCTCGATCTGCTTCTTCATCGGGAAGGTGCACTCGCCGCTGCCGTCCACGGACAGCGCCACCGGCGACGGCGAGGGCGCGGCTGCCGCCGGGGCAGCCGTCAGTCCGCCCGTCAGGGCCGTCGCCGCCAGGAGGACTCCTGCTCGCGTGTGGGATCGCGTCAACGGTGTCGCCCCCTCACGAACCCTGCGGCTGGCGCGCGCTGTTGGTGTCCAGGCGCGGGCCCTTCGACAGGAACTCCGACCACTCCATCGGTACGAGCACCGGCGTGACCTTCTCGTAGCCGAGCCGCTTCTGCGCGTCCGACGGCTCCGGGCGGCCGTCCGTGGTCTGCTGCTGGTTGCCCGTGCCGATCTCGGAGCGGCCGCTGTCGCTGTCGCCGTTGGCCTGGACGGCGTAGCGCAGGCCGGTGTCGGTGACGAGGAAGAGGGATCCGTCGGGCGTGGACTGCTTGCCCTGGATCTGGGTGTAGAGGAGTCCGGTGCCGGGCGTGACGTACGTGCTGGTGCCGCCGGCCGTGATGTCGGCGGGGTACTTGGGGCCGGCCCAGGTGGACAGGGTCGTCCGGCCCTTGGAGTCGACGCTCTCCAGGACGGAGCAGACGGTGTCCCGCGAGCCGGCGCCGCCCACCGAGTTGATCTGGGTGGACTTGCGCTCGGGCCAGCGGAGTTGGCCGGCGAAGGGGGTGCTGTCGGGCGTGAGCGACTGGAGGTCGACGGGCGTGGCCTTGCCGGACATGTCGAGCGAGTCGGTGCTCGGGGACTGGATGAGCAGCCAGGCGGTGAACTCGGACACCGGCTGGACCTTGCCCTCCAGGACGACGTAGTGCTGCGGGCCGGAGCCGGTCTGGGCGATCAGCACCATGCCGACCTTGTCCTGCTCGGGGGTGAGGCCGCCGCGCACGTGCGCGTCCGCGCCGACCGTGCCGGGGATCGGCGGGAAGTCGACGGGGCTGCCGTCCTTCAGGGTGGCCAGCCAGTCGTCGGTGACCTGCTGCGGCTGCCGGCTGCCGAAGAGCGCGGACGTGAGGTTCTTGGAGGTCTCCACCACGCGGTACTTGGTGCCGGTGTGGTCCACCAGGAACTGCGCGCTGTCCTTCTGGCCCTTCACGTACAGGACCTGACCGGGCTTCAGCTTGTTGGCGTTGTCGGTGCGGCCGAGGTCGCGCTTGGCGAAGAGGAAGGTGGCCTTCTGGACGCTGCCGCCGTTGCCGCCGCCCGGCTGCTCGCAGACGGCCCAGCGCTTGGCGGTGCCGGCGTCGCCCTCGGCGGGGAGCCGGTCCGGGGCGTACGGGATGCCGAGGATGGGGCCGCGCGGCGGGTTGCCCTTGTCGAGCTCGGCGTCGTCGACCTGGACGACGTGGTAGTCGTCCGGGTTGAGCAGGAGCCGGGCCGAGGCGAGGTTGAGCACCGGGTGGAGCAGGATCTTCTTGTCCTTGCCCTTGCCGGTGGTGAGGACGACGTAGCGGGTCGTGGACTGCTTGCCGATGATCACGTTGGTGCCGGGCTTGTCCCAGCCCTTGGGCGCGGTCGGCCGGAACATGCCCCAGGCGCCGAATCCGGCGATCACGAGCGCGCCGACGATGACTCCGGGCAGCACCGCGCGCAGCGGCCGGGGCGCGCCCTCCTCCGTACCCGAGGGAGAGGGTTGGAGGAATGCCGCGACCGTGCGCTTCTTCGCAAAGGTGTACGCGTTGAGCTCGTCCCGCCGTGATGCCATGAGTCCCCATTTTCGTCAGGCGCAGTCTTCGCTCGGGAGTCCGGGGAGCATGGCGCCCGGGCCCCGGCTGCCGGACCGGCCCCCTACTATGCCTGCTGTCCGCCGGAGCGTGTGGGGCGGGTAGGGTGATCCGGCCGCCAAAGGCCTGGCGGGCCAGGGTGATCGGGACGAATTGAGGGGGATTCTCCATCATGGCTTCCGCGACGAGGAGACGGTCCGCTGCGGCCGGCTCCACTGCCGCGCCCTCCACCGCCCCGGGTGCGGCGCCCGATTCGCCCGCCGTGTCCTCGGTGTCACCGAGGCTCCAGGCACGCCCCGGACACTTCGGGGCGTTCCGATTGCAACAGCTCGTACTGATCGAGGTGGCGGCCGCGGTCCTGGTCGTGGCCGCGGTCGTCGACAAGCTGATGCTGGTGCCCGCGGGCGTGGTGGCGGCCCTGCTCGTGCTGCTCGCGCTGCTGCGCCGGCACAAGCGCTCGCTGCCGGAGTGGCTGGCGACCTTCCTCGCGCTGCGCGCCCGCACCCGCCGGGCCGCCGCCTTCACCGTGCCCGAGGGCACCGAGCCGGGGCTCGCCCCGCTGGTGGAGTGCGACCCGGCGCTGCGCACGTACGCGTACAGCGACCGCGACCGGCGTCCGATCGGGATGATCGGCGACGGGACCTTCCTCACCGCGGTGGTACGGGTCGAGTCGGAGAGCTCCGCGCTGCGCCCGGACCGGGGCGCGCACCCGCTGCCGGTGGGGCTGATCGGGGACGTGCTGTCCGTGGACGGCATCCGCCTGGAGTCGGCGCAGATCGTGCAGCACACCCAGCCGGCGCCCGCGCCGCACCTGCCCGCGCAGTCGATGGCGGCGCGCAACTACGGGCCGCTGCAGGCGCAGACCGGTTCGCCGGCGCTCCGGATCACCTGGGTCGCGCTGAAGCTGGACCCGGAGCTGTGCCCGGAGGCGGTCGAGGCGCGCGGCGGCGGCCTCGCGGGCGCGCAGAAGTGTGTCGTACGGGCCGCGGACCAGCTCGCGAGCCGGCTGGCCGGCGCGGGCTTCAAGGCCACGGTGCTGACCGAGCAGGAGCTGACCTCCGCCATCGCCACCTCGACCTGCGCCAGCCCGATGGCCATAGCGCAGGCCGGGCGCGGGCAGACGCAGGGCCGGCGCACCCAGGAGACCGCGCGCACCTGGCGGGTCGACGACCGCCGCCACACCACCTACTGGGTGGGGCGCTGGCCGCAGCTCGGCACCGCGGGCGGGGCCGGGGCGTCCATGCCACAGCTGGTGGCGCTGCTGACCTCGCTCCCGGCGCTCGCGACGACCTTCAGCCTGACGCTGAGCGGGGGTGACCGCCAGGAGGTGACGGTCACCGGACACGTACGGATCACCGGGCGCAGCGACGAGGAACTCCTCGCGGCCCGCCACGAATTGGAGCGGGTGGCACGCGGCGTGAAGACGGGCCTGGTGCGGCTCGACCGCGAACAGGTGCCGGGCATGCTGGCGACGCTGCCGCTGGGGGGTGCGCGCTGATGACGACTCCGGGAATGCCGGGGATGGCGGGGACGCCGGGGAACCCGGGGCGTGCGCAGATGCCCGGGGCGACCGGGATGCCGGGGACGCCGGGGAGTCCTGCGGGACAGCCGGGGCACCCGGGTTACGGGGGTCAGCCGGGGCATGGGGGTCAGCCGGGGCCGATGAGCCAGTCCGGCGTTCCGGCGGGGCACATGCCTCCCCCCGGTCAGGCCGGCCAGCCCGGACCCGCGGGTCCAGCCGGGCAGGCCGGGCAGGGCAGCCAGCCCGTGTACGGGGGTGCCGGCGGTGTCGTCGGCGCGGTGGCCGGAGCTCCGGTCGGCGGGCCGGCAGGCGGACCGGGTGCCGGAGGCCCCGTCGGCGGGCCTGCGGTCGGTGGCGTCACCGGCGGGGTCCCGGGAGCGGCCGGCCCGCGGCGACGCCGGGCGGCTTCGGACGACGGCCGCGCCTCCCGGAGTACGGGACGGGGCGGCCGGCCCCGGATCGGCTTCGGGCTCATCGGGCCGCGGCGCGACCGCCATTCCGCGCCGCTCGCCCAACTGGACGCCTTCGCCCTCCCGTTGGGCGACGACGGCGTGGTGATCGGCGTGGACGCCGAGAACCGGCCGGCCGTGCTCGGCATCAACCGGCCCAGCGCGTACGACGTCACGCTCATCGGCGGTCTGTGGACGGCCCAGGTGCTCGCCCTGCGCGCGGCCGCGACCGGCGCCCGGGTCGCGGTGGAGACGGGCCGCGCGCCCGCGTGGACCGCGCTCGCGCAGGCGGCCGGCGGCGGCCAGCCCTGCATCACCCTGCACGACGTGGGCCGGGTGCCGCCGCAGGGCGCGTCCGCGGGCAGCCCGGTGGTCGTGGTCCGCGACTGCGGCATGCGGCCGCCGCGCGGCCGGGTCGTCTCGGCGCCCTGGCAGTCGGTGGTCACCCTGCTCCCCTATCTGAGCCCGGTGGCCCCGCGGCTCCTGGAGAAGTCCTCGCTCGTCGGTGTGCAGCGGGTCTCCCCCGACGAGGCCGCGCAGATCGGCCGGATCATGGGGCTCCAGCGCGCGGAGTGGGAGGCGTTGTCGACGCTTGCCGACGGGGTGACGCTGTGGTGCACGCCGGGTGACCGCCAGTTCGTGATGACGCAGGCCACGGACGCCGAGACCGGATTGTTGGGCGCCGCCCGCCGGATGGACTGAGCCGGTCCGGCCGGCCGATCATCACCCAACCTGTCCGTTTTCATCCGGGTTTGACGGGCCGGGGGTCTCACTCTCCGGTACGCGCGGGTCACTTGGGGGTCCCCGCACGTCCGCGTGCCCGGGAGGGGCGGGCCGTCGGCCCTGCCCCGCGGACACGGTTGGCGTTTAGGGTGGGATGTGCCCGCCCACGACTGCACAAGGGTGCGCGACCACACCAGGAGGCAAAGTGAACCGCGATCGGGACGAGATCAACGGGGGTTGGAACCCACCCGTCGACGATCAGTCCGACGCAGATCCCGCCGAGATGACGGGTGAGTTCACCATCGACTACACCCCGCCGGCCTGGTACACGCAGAACGCGTCGGGCGGTACGGGCGGCAGCGGGGCGCCGACGCCTCCGCCGCCGACCGGGGCGCCCGTCGCGGTGCCCGGAATCCCGACTCCCGGGGTGCCGGCTCCCGGGGTCCCGGCACCCGGTGGGTACGAGTCGGGCTGGACTCCGCCGCCCCCGCCCGCCGCACCCGCTGTGCCGGAGCCCCAGGCCCCGGCCCCTGCCGCGCCCCCGGCACCCGCCACGCCCTTCGGCGGCGGCGACGTGGAGAGCGGCGCGACCATGCGCTTCTCCCCCGCCGCGCTCAAGCGCGAGATGGCGGAGGTCGCGGCCGCGCAGGAGGCCGCGCAGGCCCCGTCGGCCCCCGAAACCCCTGCCGCCTCCGAGACCCCCGCCGTGCCGGAGACCCCGGCGGTCCGGCCCGAGACCGAGCCCGCGAGCACGACCGAGATCCAGGCCGAGCCGGCGGCCGAGGCCGAGGCCGACGGCACCCCGGCCGAGGAGCCGGCGGCCGTGCCCGAGCCCGCCGCCCCGGTGGAGGGCGCCCTGGAGGCGCCGGAGGCCGACGCCACTCCCGACACCGACAGCGCACCCGACACCGACAGCACTTCCGGCACCGACAGCGCTTCCGGCACCGCCGCCGAGCCCGAAGCCGCGGCCACCCCCGAGAGCGCCACCGCGCCCGAGCCGGAGCCCCCGGCCGAGGCACCCGCCACCGAGCCCACGACCGAGGCGCCCGCCGCCGCGCCCCAGGACGCCGCGCCCGGCGCGCTGCCGCCCGTGGCCCCGGACGTGCCCGCGCCGGGGAGCGGACTGCCGCCGCTTCCGCCGTCGTTCCAGCCGGCGACGCCGGCGCCCGCGCCGCAGTGGCCCGCGCAGGGCACCCCGGCCGAGCAGCCGGCGCCGCAGCCGCAGGCCCCGGCCGCTCCGCTGCCGCCCGCGACGGACGCCTGGCCCGCCCCCGTACCGCCGCAGGCCGGTTACGGCTTCCCGCACCCCGGCCAGCCGCAGGCACCGCAGCCGCCCCAGGCACCGCAGGCACCGCAGGGCTACGGCTTCCCGCAGCCGCCCGTGCCTCCGCAGGCCCAGCCGCCGCACGCGCCCCAGGCCCCCCAGCCCCCGGCAGCCCAGCCCCAGGCACCCCAGGGCTACGGATTCCCCCACCCGGGCCAGCCGCAGCCGCCCCAGGCACCGCAGGGCTACGGCTTCCCGCAGCCGGGCCCCTATGGAGCGCCACAGCCCGGTCAGCCCCAGCCCCCGGTGGCTCCCGCCGCCGGGCCCGGGCCCGAGTCGCCGGCGATCGACCCCCGTACCGGGGCCGCGTGGCCGTCGGCCGTGACGCACGACCAGCGGGAGCGTTCGGTGCCGGGCGCGCCGCTCGGGTACACGGCGGCGGTCGAGCTGTCCTCCGACCGGCTGCTGCGCAACAACAAGCAGAAGCCCAAGTCGTCGCGGAACCCGGGCGCCTCGTCGCGCTTCAAGCTGGGCGGCAAGAAGGAGGAGGCGGAGCGGCAGCGGAAGCTGGAGCTGATCCGTACGCCCGTCCTGTCCTGCTACCGGATCGCGGTCATCTCGCTCAAGGGCGGTGTCGGCAAGACCACGACGACGACCGCGCTGGGCGCGACGCTGGCCATCGAGCGGCAGGACAAGATCCTGGCGATCGACGCCAACCCGGACGCGGGCACGCTCGGGCGCCGGGTGCGGCGCGAGACCGGGGCGACCATCCGCGACCTGGTGCAGGCGATCCCGTACCTCAACTCGTACATGGACATCCGCCGGTTCACCTCGCAGGCGCCGTCCGGTCTGGAGATCCTCGCCAACGACGTGGACCCGGCGGTCTCGACGACCTTCAACGACGAGGACTACCGGCGGGCGATCGACGTCCTGGGCAAGCAGTACCCGATCATCCTCACCGACTCGGGCACCGGTCTGCTCTACAGCGCGATGCGCGGGGTGCTCGACCTCGCCGACCAGCTGATCATCATCTCCACCCCGTCCGTGGACGGCGCCTCCAGCGCGTCCACCACGCTGGACTGGCTGTCGGCGCACGGGTACGCGGAGCTGGTGCAGCGCTCGATCACGGTGATCTCGGGGGTGCGCGAGACCGGCAAGATGATCAAGGTCGAGGACATCGTGCAGCACTTCCAGACCCGTTGCCGCGGGGTGGTCGTGGTGCCCTTCGACGAGCACCTGGCGGCCGGTGCCGAGGTCGACCTCGACATGATGCGGCCGAAGACCCGCGAGGCGTACTTCCACCTGTCGGCGATGGTGGCCGAGGACTTCGTGCGGGCGCAGCAGGCGCAGGGGCTGTGGACGGCGGACGCGCAGGGCGCGATGCCGCCGCACATGGCGCCGCCGATGCCGGGCCAGCCCCAGCCGTACCCGGGCCAGCCCGGCCAGCCCTACCCGCCGCAGCAGCCGCAGCCCGGCCAGCCGGCCCCCGGCCAGCCGTACGCGTACCCGCCCCAGCAGCCGCCGGTGCCGGGGCAGCCCGGTCAGCCCGGTCAGCCGTACGGCGGACCCGCCGCCCCCGGACAGATGTACGGGGCGCAGCCGGGTCAGCCGCCGATGCCGCAGGGCTGGCAGCAGCCGGGGCAGCCGCTCCCGCCGCACGCCGACCCGCAGGCGCAGGTTCCCGGCCAGGCGCCGGGTCAGGTCCCGGGCCAGGCTCCCGGCCCGATTCCCGGCCAGGTCCCGCCGCCCGCGTGGCCGCAGCAGGCCCCGCAGCAGCCTCCGCAGGCGCCGCCAGCCCCTCAGCAGTAGGGCGTCACAGGAGTAGACCAATGAGGCCCCGTACCGGTGTTCCGGTACGGGGCCTCCTCGCATTCCCGCAGCCCACACGGTGTTTGAGACATCGTTGACGACGGCAGACCACCGCTGATACACCTTCGCTTCATCCATCGTCAGCCCAAGATCCACGGCACTTCCCCCGACGCACGCATCCCGACGCGAGGTCACGCCCCATGGTCATGGTCACGAAGGTTCCACCCCGTCCGGCAGCCGTCCCGAGAGCCCGCCGCCCGCTCCGTCTCCTGCTCGCCGCCGGCGTCACCGCCGCCGCGCTGACGGCCGTGCCGGGCACCGCCGCGGCGGAGGACGGGAAGTCCGGCGGCAGCACGCTCACCGTCGCCGTCTCGCAGAGCGTGGACTCGCTCTCGCCGTTCCTGGCCCAGAAGCTGGTGTCGACCAGCATCCACCGCCTCGCGTACGAGTACCTCACCAACTACGACGTGAAGGACGCGCACCCGGTCCCGGGCCTCGCGACGGAGTGGAAGTCCTCGCCGGACAAGCTCACCTGGACGTACACGATCCGCAAGGACTCGTTCTGGTCCGACGGGCGGCAGGCCACCGCGGAGGACGCGGCCTGGACCTTCAACAAGATGATGACCGACCCCGACGCGGCCACCGCGAACGGCAGTTTCACCGCCAACTTCAAGAAGGTCTCCGCGCCCGACCCGCAGACCCTGGTCATCGAGCTGAAGCAGCCGCAGGCGACGATGACCGCGCTCGACGTGCCGATCGTGCCCAAGCACGTGTGGGAGAAGGTCTCCGACTTCTCCAAGTTCAACAACGACCGGCAGTTCCCGATCGTCGGCAACGGGCCCTTCATCATCACCGACTTCAAGGTCGACCAGTACATCAAGCTCAAGCCGAACAAGAAGTTCTGGCGCGGGGCGCCGAAGTTCGACGAGCTGGTCTTCAAGTACTACAAGGACGGCGACGCGGCCGTCGCCGCGCTGCAGAAGGGCGAGGTGTCCTTCGTCCCGAACCTGACGCCCGCTCAGGCCGCCGCGCTGAAGACCCAGAAGAACATCAGGGTCAACGACGCCCCGGGCCGGCGCTTCTACGCGCTCGCCACCAACCCCGGCGCCCGCGCCAAGGACGGGAAGACCTTCGGCAACGGCCACAAGGCGCTGCTCGACCCCGAGGTGCGCAAGGCGCTGTTCCTCGCCGTGGACCGCACGACGCTGGTCGACAAGGTCTTCCAGAACCACGCCGTCGAGGGCGAGGGCTACATCCCGCCCCGCTTCGGCTCGTACTTCTGGAAGCCCTCCGACACCCAGAAGCGGGCGTACGACCCGGCGAAGGCGGCCCAGGTCCTGGACGCGGCCGGATACCGGACGAACGCCGAGGGCAAGCGGCTCGGCAAGGACGGCAAGCCGCTGGAGTTCCGCATCCTGTGCCACGCCACCGACCCCAACGACAAGGCCTCCGCGAAGTACCTCCAGGAGTGGTGGGGCAAGCTGGGCATCGGGCTGAAGGTCGAGTGCCTGGACAGCGTGTCCGACCCGTGGGCGAAGGGCGACTACGACCTCGCCTTCGACGGCTGGTCGGTCAACCCGGACCCGGACTACGTGCTGTCCATCCACACCTGCGGCACCCTGCCCGCGACCCCGAAGGACACCGGCGCCACCGACAACTTCATCTGCGACCCGCAGTTCGACGCGTTGTACGCGCAGCAGGCCGTCGAGTACGACGCCGCGAAGCGCGCGGACCTGGTCAAGCGGATGCAGTCGCGGCTGTACGACACCGGGTACATGAACGTCCTCGCGTACCCGAACGCCCTGGAGGCGTACCGCACCGACCGGATCGGCTCCATCACCACCATGCCCGAGGCCGCCGGCAACCTGTGGGGCCAGGACGGTTACTGGAGCTGGTGGTCGGCCACCCCCGCCGCGAAGACCGCCGGTGACGGCTCCGAAAGCTCCTCCACCGGCGTGGTCATCGGGATCGGCGCGGCCGTCGTGGTCGTCCTCGGCGCCGGGATCGTGCTCGGACTGCGCCGCCGCTCCACCGCCGACGACCGCGAGTAGCCCGTGACCAGCGCCAGCACGCCCGCCCCCTCCGTGGTCCCGGCCGATCCGGCCCGGACCACGGAGGGCGGCGCCCCCCGCACCCGTACCAGCGCCTTCCTGCCCTATCTGCGGCACGCGGCGGCCAAGCTCGCCGGCGCGGCCGTGTCCCTGCTCGCCGTCCTGGTCACCAGCTTCTTCCTGTTCCGGATCATCCCGGGCGACCCGGTCAAGGCGATGACCCACGGCATGCCCACCACGGCCGAGCAACTGGCGACCCTGCGGCACCAGTTCGGGCTCGACCAGCCGATGTGGCAGCAGTTCACCGACTACTGCGCCAAGGCGCTCACCGGCGACCTGGGCACCTCCTTCCAGTTCCGCGCCCCGGTCGGCGAGCTGATCGCGCAGAAGCTGCCGGCGACGCTGCTGCTCACCGGCACGGCGGTGCTGCTCTACTCCGCGCTCGGCCTGTGGCTGGGCACCCGCTCCGCGTGGCGGCACGGCAGCATCGGCGACCGGCTGAACACCGGGATCGCGCTGACCCTGTGGTCCGTGCCGTCGTTCTGGCTCGGGCTGCTGCTGATCATCGTCTTCTCGGTCGGCATGGGGCCGGTCCCCGGCCTGTTCCCCACCGGCGGCATGGAGTCCGGCTCCGGCGAGACCGGCTTCGCGCACGTCCTCGACGTCGCCCACCACATGGTGCTCCCGGTGCTCACCCTGGTCGCCGTGGGCTATGCCCAGACCCTGCTCGTGATGCGCTCCTCGCTGCTCGACGAGATGGGCAACGACTATCTGACCACCGCGCGGGCCAAGGGTCTGCGCGACGACGCGGTGCGCCGCCGGCACGCCGTGCCGAACGCCCTGCTGCCGACCGTGACCATGGTCTTCATCAACCTCGGGCACGTGGCCGCCGGTTCGATCCTGGTGGAGACGGTGTTCTCCTGGCCGGGCCTCGGCGGCCTGTTCTACCAGGCACTCAGCGTGCCCGATCTGCCCCTCGTACAGGGCCTGTTCGTGGTCTTCGCCGGCGCGATGATCGTGATGAACCTGATCGCCGACCTGCTCTATCCGCTGCTCGACCCCCGGGTGGGCCGATGACCTCTCTGACCTGGGAACGCCGGCGCGGCAGCGCCGCCCGCTTCTGGACCCGCTACCGCACCCACCGCGCCGGACTCTGGGGCCTCGCCGGCCTCGCCCTGATCGGCCTCGTCGCGCTCACCGCGCCCCTCACCGTCGGCGCGGACGTGCAGTCCGTGACCGACGCACCGGGCACCGCACTGGAGTCGCCCAGCGCCGAATTCCCGCTGGGCACCGACCAGTTCGGGCGATCCCTGCTCGGCCTGCTGATCTGGGGCGCGCGGATCTCGCTGCTCGTCGGGCTGCTCGCGGCCGCCCTGTCGGTGGCCATCGGCACCCTGGTGGGGATCGTCGCGGGCCACTACGGCGGCTGGTTCTCCACCGTCGTCATGCGGGTCACCGACTGGTTCCTGGTGATGCCGACCCTGGTCCTCGCGATCGTCCTGGCCACCGTGATGTCCCGGTCGATGTGGACGGTGGTCCTGGCCATCGGCGTGACCAGCTGGCCGACCACGGCCCGGCTGGTGCGGGCGCAGACCATCGCCGTCGAGTCCCGCCCGTACATCGAGCGGGCGAGGGCGCTCGGCGGCGGGCACGGGCACGTGATGACCCGGCACGTGCTGCCGAACGTGATGCCGCTGGTGCTCGCGCAGACCACCCTCGGCATCTCGACGGCCATCCTCACCGAGGCCACCCTGGCCTTCCTGGGCCTCGGCGACCCGACCGTGGTCTCCTGGGGCGGGATGCTCCAGGACGCCCGCGAGGCGGGCGCGGTGTCCTCGGGCCACTGGTGGTACCTGGCGCCACCCGGCATCGCCATCGCGCTGGTCGCGCTGGCCTTCACGCTGTGCGGGCGGGCCATCGAGTCCGTCCTCAACCCGAAGCTGGGGGTGGGGCGTTGAGCACGGAGCCACTCCTTGAGGTGCGGGACCTCAGCGTCACGTACGGGACGGGGCCGGCCGCCGTCCCGGCCGTGCGCGGGGTCGACCTCACCCTGCCCGCCGGGCAGAAACTGGGCCTCGCCGGCGAGTCCGGCTGCGGCAAGTCGACGATGGCGCTCGCGCTGCTCCGGCTGCTCCCGGCCTCCGCCCGGACCAGCGGGAGGATCCTGCTGGAGGGCGAGGACGTGCTCGCCATGAGCTGGGGGCGGCTGCGCGCGGTGCGCTGGGCGGGCGCGTCGATCGTCTTCCAGGGCGCGATGCACTCGCTGAACGCGGTGCGCCGGATCGGCGACCAGATCGCGGAGCCGCTGCTCGTGCACGGCCGGGCCACCCCGGCGGCGGCCCGCGCCCGGGTCGGCGCGCTCCTGGAGCAGGTCGGGCTGCCGGCCGCCCGGGCGGCGGCGTATCCGCACGAGCTGTCCGGCGGGCAGCGGCAGCGCGTGATGATCGCGATGGCGCTGGCCTGCGACCCCCGGCTGATCGTGGCGGACGAGCCGACGACCGCGCTCGACGTGATGATCCAGGCGCAGATCCTGCGCCTGATCGAGCGGCTGGTCGCCGAGCAGGGCATCGGGCTGCTGATGATCAGCCACGACCTCGCCGTGCTCGCCGACACCTGCGACCGCCTCGCGGTGATGTACGCGGGCCGGGTGGTCGAGGAGGGTCCCGCGAAGGCGGTGTACGAGGCGGCCGCCCACCCCTACGGGCAGGCGCTGTCCTCGGCGTTCCCCCGGATCGGCGACCCGGCCTTCCGGCGCGCCCCGCGCGGCCTGCCGGGCGACCCGCCGGACCCGGCGGACCTGCCGGGCGGCTGCGCGTTCCGGCCGCGCTGCCCGGTGGCGGTGGAGCGGTGCGCGACGGAGGACCAGGAGCTGCGGCCGGCGGGCGCGGGGCGCCGGGCGGCCTGCGTACACGTGGGGAGCACGGCATGAGCGCGACGGAATCCCTCCTGGCCGCCCGGGACCTGCGGGTGGCGTTCCCGGGGCGGCGGGGCGCGCCGCCGGCGCGGGCGGTGGACGGGGTGGACCTGGACATCGGCGCGGGCGAGATCGTGGCCCTGGTCGGCGAGTCCGGCTGCGGCAAGACGACGCTGGCCCGCTCGCTGCTCGGCCTGGTGCGCCCGACCGGGGGCGCGGTGCGGTTCGCGGGCTCCCCGCTCGCGTACTCGGGCAAGGCGCTCAAGGCGTACCGCCGGCGCGTGCAGCTGGTGCTCCAGGACCCGAGCGGTTCGCTGAACCCCCGGCACACCGTGTACGACGCGGTGGCCGAGGGCCTGCGGATCCACGGGTACGCGGGGGACGAGCGGGCGGCGGTCGCCGAGGCGCTGGCGCGGGCCGGGCTGCGGCCGCCGGAGCGCTTCTTCCTGCGCTATCCGCACGAGCTGTCGGGCGGGCAGCGGCAGCGCGTGGTGATCGCGGGCGCGCTGGTCCTGGAGCCCGAACTGATCGTCGCGGACGAGCCGGTGGCCTCGCTCGACGCCTCGGTGCGGGGCGAGATCCTGGCGCTGCTGCTGCGGCTGCGTGACGAACTGGGCCTGTCGGCCCTGGTGGTGACGCACGACCTGGGGCTCGCGTGGAACATCGCGGACCGGGTGGCGGTGATGTATCTGGGCCGGATCGTGGAGACGGGCCCGGTGGAGTCGGTGCTGACGGCTCCCCGACATCCGTACACCCAGGCACTGTTGTCGGTGCTGCCGGAGTCCGGCGGCCATCCGGTGGTGCTGTCCGGGGAGCCGCCGGACCCGGCGCGGATCCCGTCCGGCTGCCGTTTCCACGTGCGCTGCCAGGCCCTTGCCTCGGGTGCGGCGGCGGAGGTCGCCGACCGCTGCCGTACGGCGGACCCGGCGGTCCTGGGCGGCGGCCCGGGCGCGGCGGCGGCCTGCCATCTCGCCCGGCCGGAACCCGTACGGGACTGAGCACGCCCGAGCCCGCGCCCGGTGGGGGGCGCGGGCTCGGGGCCGTACGACGGCGGCCCGTCAGGGGGCGGCCGGCCGGGGCGCCGGCTGCGCGGCGGGCTGGGCCACGGGCTGCCGGTCAGGCTCGGCCGCCGGCTTGGCCTCGGGCTTCGCGACCGGTTGCGTGGCGGGCTTCGCCTCGGGCTGCCGGTCAGGCTCGGCCGCCGGCTTGGCCTCGGGCTTCGCGGCCGGCTGCGTGGCGGGCTTGGCCTCGGGCTTCGCCGCCGGCTGCGCGGCGGGCTTGGCCTCGGGCTTCGCCGCCGGCTGCGCGGCGGGCTTCTCCGCGGGCTTGCCGGCCGGCTTCCCGGCGTCCTTCGGGAGGATCTCGCAGGAGGAGATCGAGGTCCGGGTGGAGACCGACTTCACCGTGCAGGTGTCCTTGCCGACGCCCGCGTCGACGGTGCCCCAGTGCTCGCCGACGATCAGGATCGCGCCGTCGTGGCCGCTGATGGTGTCGTCGCCGGGCCCGGCCTGGATGAGGCCGCCCGACTCGGGGCCGAGCCCGGCGGCCTCGATGCGGTCGTTCTCGCTGCCGCCGAGGACCCGGCCGGAGAAGTCGACGACCCCGGTGCGGATGGTGTCCTTGCCGTCGTTGCCGGTGACGATGCCGCCGCCCCGGTTGAACTGGCCGGGAGCGCCGAAGACCGAGCCGGTGGTGATCTTGTCGTCGCCGTCGTCGCCGTGCACGATCGCGCCGCGCTCGGCGCCCTCGCCGTGCACGGTGGCGACCTTGATGATGTCGTTGCCGCGGTTGCCCCGGACCATGCTGAAGGTCTTCTGCGGCACCAGGTGCTTGGTGCGGATGACGTCGTCGCCCTCGCCGCCGAGCACGGCCGAGTCGATGACCAGGCCGCGCACCTCGATCTTGTCGTTGCCGGCGCCGCCGGAGACGGTCACGCCCTCCAGGTCGCTGTCGCAGAAGATGTCGTCGTCACCGGCGGTGCCGCTGACCGTGTCGCCGGGCGGCGCGGCGGTGCCGTTCACCCAGCACTGGTGCATCGGGACCCGCGCCGAGGCGTGGGCGGCGGGCACGCCGGTGAGGGTGGCGGCGGCGAGCAGGACGGCGAGCGCGGCGGGGCCGCGGGCCGCTCTGCCGAAGGAGGGCGGCGTGACGGACATGCGGTACTCCTCATGCAGGGGGTGGTGGGGGTGGGGCCGGTCAGGCGACGGAGCGGGCCGGGGCGGCGTGCCGGGGCGAGTAGCCCACGATCCGGCGGGCGTCGAGGCGCGGCTCGGGGGCGGCGTCGCCGTTGGTCCACCGGCCGAGGCACATCTCGGCGGTGATGCCGGGGCCGAAGCCGGCGAGGATGCCGCGGGCGCCCTCGGCGAGGCCGCCCTCGTCGAAGAGCCGGCGCACCGCGTCGAGGACGACGGCGCTGGCGATGTTGCCGTACTCGGTGAGCGTCGCCCGGCTGAACCGGAAGTCCTCCGGCGGGACTTCGAGGTAGTGGCTGAGGTCGTCGAGGATCCGCGGGCCGCCCGCGTGGATGATGTAGAAGTCGAGGTCGCCGGCGTCCCAGCCGTGCTCGCCCGCGAGGTGGCGCAGGGCGGGCGCGAGCGGCTCCATCGTGCCGGGCACCCGCTTGTCGAGCAGGAAGTGGAAGCCGGTGGCGCGCACGCTGTAGGCGATCCAGTCCTCGGTGTCGGGCACCAGATGGGAGTTGTTGCGCTCCAGGCGGATGCCGGTGCCGCCGCGCCCGCGCACCACGGCGGAGGCCACGGCGTCGCCGAACAGGCCGTTGGAGAGCAGGGTGCCGACGCCGAGGTCGGTGGGCTGGTAGCACAGCGAGCAGAACTCGCAGGCGACGATGAGGACGTTGGCGTCCGGGTAGGCGGTGCAGAAGTCGTGCGCCCGGTTGATCGCGGCTCCGCCGGCGGCGCAGCCGAGCTGGGCGATCGGCACCTGCCGGGTGTGGCTGGGGAAGCCCATGGTGTTGATCATCCACGCGGTGAGCGAGGGCATCATGAAGCCCGTGCACGAGACGTAGATGATCATGTCGATGTCGGCGGGGGTGAGTTTCGCGTGGGTCAGGGCCTCCTTGACGACCGCGGGCACGCGGGCCTTCGCCTCGGCCTCGTAGAGCGCGTTGCGCTCCTCGAACCCGGGATGTTTCAGGGTCTCCTCGATCGGCTGCACGATGTGCCGGCGGGTCACCCCGGTGTTCCCGATCAGCCTGAGGGCCAGGGCGAGTTGGGGGTGGTCGGCATGGCGTGCGCGGGCGAGGTCGAGGGTCTCCTCCATCGTGATCACGTACTCGGGTACGGCCACCGCGGGCTTGCACAGAGTCACCACGACACGCGCTCCTTCGTCTCGTTCGCCGTGAACTGGGCCCACACTCGCCCGGCGCTCCCCCGACCGCAACCGCGAGCGCGACGCCCCGGCCACGCTGTGTCACCAGCCGGGGAGGGCCCGCGTGCTCCGTACGGGGGGCTGTGGGCGTTCGGCGTGTCGCGGTCGCCGGGGCCCGGGAACACCGTCCTCATGACCTCCGAACCGACGGCCGCGCCGCGGCCGGTCCGCACCTGGGCGGTGGAGGACCTCCCCGCCCTCGACTTCGACCCGCTGCTGCTCGAGCTGCTCCACGAGGAGCCCGTCTCCCGGATCCGGCTGCCGTTCGGCGGCGACCACGAGGCGTGGCTGGTCACCCGGTACGACGACGTGCGCCTGGTGACCTCCGACCCGCGGTTCAGCCGCACGGCCCTGCTGGAGCGGCAGGTGACCGGCATGACCGGCCACATGGTGGCCTCCAAGGCGGCCCTGAACTACGCGGACCCGCCGTACCACACGCAGCTGCGCAAAGCGGTGACGAAAGCTTTCACCGGGCAGTCCACCAAACGGCTGCGCCCCCTCGCGCAGGCCACCGCCGACCGGCTCCTGGACGCCATGGAGGCGTCCGGCCGGCCCGCCGACCTGATGGCCCACCTGCACGGACCGCTGCCGATGGCGGTGGTGTGCGACCTGCTCGGCATCCCCGAGGAGGACCGTGCCGAGCTGGCCTCCTGGCCGGACCTCATCCTCTCCTCGGGCCCCGGCCCGGAGGGCAGCCGGGCCGCGAAGGCGCAGATCCACGGCTACGTCACGCGGCTCCTGGAGCGGCGGACCGCCGAGCCCTCCGACGACCTGGCGGGGGTGCTCGCCGAGTCGCTGGCGGAGGGCCGGGTGGACCGGGACGAGGCCGTGTCGCTGGCCATGGCGATCCTGATCAGCGGAGCGCACGCGGTCCGCAACAACAGCGCCAATATGGTCTATCTGCTGCTCACCCGGCCGGACCTGACGAAGCGGCTGCGGGCCGAGCCGGAGCTGCTCCCGCAGGCGGTGGACGAGCTGCTGCGCTGGATCCCGCACCGCAACGGCGTGGGCCTGCCCCGGATCGCCCTGGAGGACGTCGAGGTCGGCGGGGAGCTGATCCGGGCCGGCGAGGCGGTGTACGCGTCCTATCTGGCGGCGAACCGGGATCCGGCCGTGTTCCCCGACCCGCACACGGTGGACTTCGACCGCACGGGCACGGGGCACGTCTCCTTCGGGCACGGGCCGCACCACTGCATGGGCGCGATGCTGACCCGGATGGAGTCCGAGGTGATCGTGTCGACGCTGCTGGCCCGCTACCCGGACCTGCGCCTGGTGGGCCGTCCCGAGGACGTGCCCTTCCAGTCCCGGGGCCTGATCCGCGGGCCCCGGGAGCTGTACGTCACCTGGTGAGGGCGCCGGTGGCGCCGCCGGTGACGCGCGGGCTCATCGTCCGTCGTGGGCAGCGTCGTAGGCGGCGGTGAGCTCGCGGCACTTCTCGACGTCGTCGGCCATGGCGGCGAGCAGGTCGTCGAGGGTGTCGAACTTGAGCATGCCGCGCACGTAGGCGAGGAAGTCGACGGTCACGTGCAGGCCGTACAGGTCGAGGCCCTCGCGGTCGATCGCGTACGCCTCCACGGTCCGCTCGGTGCCGTCGAACTGCGGGTTGGTGCCCACCGAGATCGCGGCCGGCATCCGCTCGCCGGCGGCGGTCAGCCAGCCCGCGTAGACGCCGTCGGCCGGGATCGCGGTGTGCGGCAGGGTCTCGACGTTGGCGGTCGGGAAGCCGAGCTCGCGGCCCCGCTGGGCCCCGCGCACCACGATGCCCTCGACGCGGTGCGGCCGGCCGAGGATCTCGGCCGCGCCGGCCATGTCGCCCTCGGCGACGAGCCGGCGGGTGAGCGTGGAGGAGAACGGCTCGCCGCCCCCGGCCGAGCCGGTCACGCGCAGGTCGATGACCTCGACCTCGTAGTCGTAGGTCTCGCCGAGCTCGGCGAGGAACTGCACGTTCCCGGCGGCTCGGTGGCCGAAGCGGAAGTTCGGGCCCTCGATCACGCAGCGCGCGTGCAGCTTGTCGACGAGGACCTTCACGATGAAGTCGGCCGGGGACAGCTGCGAGAACTCGGCCGTGAACGGCAGGACGAGGACCGCGTCCACGCCCAGTTCGGCCATCAGCTCGGCGCGCCGGTGGTGCGGGGCGAGCAGCGGCGGGTGGCTGCCGGGGCGCACGACCTCGGAGGGGTGCGGGTCGAAGGTGACCACGACCGAGGGGACGCCCAGTTCGCGGGCGCGCTCCACGGCGCGGCCGATGATCAGCTGGTGACCGCGGTGCACTCCGTCGTAGGAGCCGATGGTGACGACGCTGCGCCCCCAGTCCTGGGGGATGTCCTCCAAGCCACGCCAGCGCTGCACTGTGACCGCTCCTCGTCCGCCTGTACCCATGTCCGCGTGTACGCCTGTTGGCGCAGGTCTAAGACTGCCATGAGCGTGCGGCTGCGTCGGCATCGGCATGGTGTGCGCCTCGTCTCGCGGCGCCGTGTTCCGGTCCGTCCGGGGGCGGTTGCGGGGGCGGCTCGGCGAGCCTTTCGTCGAGTACGGCCCTCAGTTCGGCGCGCAGGAAGCGGGAGGCGCCGGTGCCGGGCGCGGCGAGGACCGGGGCGAGCGCGGCCCGCTGGGCGGGCAGCCCGAGCAGTCCGAGGACCAGCGGGTGCAGGACGCAGCGCACCTCGGGGCCGCGCTCCAGGCGCCGGTCGACGAAGCCGGCGACGAGCGGGGCGCCCTCGGGGCAGGCGCGGGCGTACGCGGCGACGAGGGCGGCGGCCCGGCGGGCGAGCCGGGGCGTGTCGACGGCGGCGAGGGCGCGGAGCACGGCGGCGGCGCCGGTGCCGGCCCCGCCGCCGAGGAGCCGGGCGCGCAGCGCGTCGAGGACGGGCTCGGGGTGGCTGGGCAGGGCGGCGGTCAGGGCGTCGGCGGGGACCCCGGGGTCGGCGAGGGCGCGCGGCAGGAAGCGCTCGCGGGTCTCCGGGTCGCGCAGCAGCAGTCCGAGGGCGGCGCCGTGCAGGGCCCGGTCGCCGGGCCGGGCGAGCAGCGCGAGGGCCGCGTAGCGCAGGGTGCTCCGGTCGGCGGGGTCGGTGGCGTGCCGGGCGGCGAGCTGTCCGTACGCGGCGGCTGCCGCCCGCCGTTCGGGGCGTCCGTCGTCGTGCGCCCAGCGGTCGACGGCCCGGCACAGCGCGGCCGGTTCGTCCTCGGCGAGCGAGGCGAGCAGGCCCTCGGCGAGCGGGTGGGCGGTGGCGACCAGGGCCTCGCACAGGTCGTCGACGGCGAGCCCGCGCCGGGTGTGCAGCAGCGCCTGGGCGGCGGCTCCGACGGTGGCGCCGGGCGCCCCGGAGAGCTGCCGCTCGTCGCCGAACCAGCGGCACAGCAGCGGTTGCACCCCGCGCGGGTCGGCGGCGAGCCGGGCGGCCGCGAGGTCGAGGAAGCGGCCCTCGGGGGCGGGGTCGGCGGCGACGAGCCGGCGCAGCAGGTCGAGCCGCTCGTCCTCGGCGACGGGCAGGTCGCGCCAGTAGCCGGCGCCGAAGCCGGGCAGCACTCCGCGCTCGCCGATGAGGTCGGCGAGCGCGCGGAGCACGGGGAGGTACGGGCGGAGGTCGGGGAGCTGGTCGAGCGCCCCGCGCAGCAGCCGGGCGGCCCACCAGTGTCCCTCCTCGTCCTCCCCCACCGCCGGTCCGTGCGCGGCGTCGACTGCGGGTTCGGCGGCGGGGTCGGCCGGGGGCCGGGCGAGGGCGTCGACGAGGGGGGTGAGCCGGGGGATCAGCCCCTCGGGCCCGTGCTCGCGGTCGAGGTGGTGCAGGGACTGCAGGACGGGGCCGATCCGGTGGCGCGGGACGGGCACCGGCGCCGGCCGGTGGACCAGGGCGTCCAGGGCCCGGTCGATGTCGAGGTGGGTGCCCTGGAGCCAGTCGGCGAGCTCCTCGTGGGCGAAGCGGTAGCCGCCGCCGGCGGGGACCAGCAGGGCCTCGGTGAGCACGGCGGAGGCCCAGCCGCCGGCCCAGGGGAACAGCTCTTCGAAGGACTCCCGGTCCAGTTCGCCCTGGCCGGGGCCGAGGCAGCGGCGGGCGGCCTCGTGGACCCGGCCGCCGACCCGGGCGGCGAGCCGGCGCACGGCGGTGCCGCGCAGCACCGGGCGTGCGGCGGCGGCGATCCGCACGGCGACCTTGAGGCACATCAGGTCCAGGTGGGCGGCGAAGATCTGGTCCCTTCCGGGCCGGCCGGGCAGGTCGCCGCGGGCGGCCTCCCGGACCTCGCCGAGCAGCCGCAGGGTGAGCGGGTGCCGGGCGTCGGCCTCGGCGACGGCGTCCTCGGGCACCCCGTGCCGGCGGCGGGCCGCGACGGCCTCGGCCTCGGTGAGGTCACCGAGCAGGACGACGTCGGGCGGGGCGGTCCAGTGGGCGCGGGCCTGCTCCCAGTGCTCGGGGCGGCAGGCGAGGACCAGCCGGGCCCCGTGCGCGGCCAGCCACTCCTCGGTGGCGGCGGTCCAGGGCCCGAGCCGGTGGGCGAGCAGCGGTGGCATCTCCTCGGGCCCGTCGAGCAGCACGAGCAGCGGCCGGCCGGCGTCGCGGGCGAGCGCGGCGGCCTGTTCGGGCGTGACGGTGTCCGGTGCGCCGGGGGTGCCGGAGGCGGCGGCGACCCGGCCGGCCCGGCGCAGCGCGCGCCCGACGGCGGCGGCGAGCGAGGGGTCGTCGGCGTGCAGGTCGGCGCCGCGCAGCCCGACGGTGGGCGCGGGCTCGGGGCCGCGGGCGCGGGCGGCGGCGAGGCCCGCGAGGGCGGTGCTGCGGCCGGTGCCGGGCAGGCCGACGACGGCGCGCACGGGGGTGCCGGGTTCGTCGCGGACCCGGGGCTCGGGCAGGTCCTCGGGGGCGCCTGTGGTGGTGGCGGTGAGTTCGAGGACGGCGCCGAGGTTGAGGTGGCGGCCGTAGCAGGGGACGGTCGTGGCGTTGCGGCGGAGCAGGGCGGCGAGCGGCCCCTCGGGCGGTACGGGCAGGGCGTGGCCGGCGGCGCGCCGGTCACCGTGGGCGGCGGTGCCGAGCACGGCGAGGACGGCGCCGGTGGCGGGGTCGAGGACGGGTCCGCCGGCGGCGGGGCCGCCGTCGAGGAGGGCCTCGGCGCCCTCGGTGCCGATGGCGAGTTCCCGGGCGGGTCCCGCGGTGGCGCCGAGCACCCGGGCCTCGCGCCAGCCGTGCGCGCAGATCCGCACGTACCGGCCGGGCTCCAGGTCGGGCAGGGCGGCCAGCGGCAGCGGGCGGACGGCGATGCCGGGGCAGCGCACCAGGGCGAGTCCGTGCGCGGGCAGCGGGGTGACGTCGGCGTCGGTGACGGGCCTGGGCGGTCCGGTGGGGGCGCGCAGCACGAGGGCGCGGTGGCCGGCGACGACCTCGTGGCCGGTGAGCAGGGTGCCGCGGTGGTCGGCGAGGAATCCGGTGCCGAGGGGCCGCCCGGCCGGATCCTCGATCCGCACCAGTGTCCCCAGGTCCCCGCTCCCCATGGGGAGACGGTAGGGCGGCGGTGATCCCCGGGTGAAGCGCGTCCGGGGAACGCGCCCCCTCGCACTCCCCGGTTCGCTTCGAGCGCTTCCCCGATGGGGTGAAAAACGGCGGTGGGGGGGGCCCCCCGGGGGCCCCCCCCCCCCCGCGTTAACGGCGGGGCACCCCGATACCGGCCCGCGCGTG